>CALBIE010000315.1 GCA_937893495.1 uncultured Verrucomicrobiales bacterium
ATCCACGTGCCTTTGGTGATCTGATGTTTCACCGTTCCTTTCTTCGCTTCGTAGTGATAAAGGTGATTCCAACCATCGCGTTCGGACATCCAGATCAATTCTCCACCGTCCGCCGAGAACCACAGATATTTTTTGTACGCGTAATCGACGAACGTCTTGCTGCGCTCCTCGACCAGTGGTGTCAGTTTTCCTGTGTCCGAGGCGAGCGCCAACAGGCGCAACACCTGATGCCCGCGCTGATTATACAGAAACGTGAATCGGCTCGAATCTTTCTCCCATCGAAATTCGCTTAATCGCCATGGATTCTGAATCAACTCGTCACCAACTGGAATTTCCCTGCCGGATTCGATATCGAACAGGTGAGGCGTTTGCGTCGGGATCTTGTCGCCTGCCTTGAAATAGGGATAGGACTGGAGCTTCGGTTGCACCGAGCCTTTCGGCGACGCTTCGACATAATACACCAATCGCTCGGGCACCGTTCGCGTCCGCAGCGCAATCAATTTCTTCGAGTCCGGCGACCAGAAGACGTCTGGCACGGAATCGGGCTCCGGACGCCGATCGTAGCCCATCGAGATGCCCCGCTCGGCCGTCACGTCATAGTGAAACGTCTGGGCGGATGAACCGTTCGTCGTCAATTGGCGCTCGCTTTGATCGTCGCGCTTGCGCACCCAGAGATTATGATTCCGGATAAACGCCTCCCACTTTTCATCCGGCGATTTGATCCGGCGGGACGGTGGCATCCGCTCGATCAACCGGCGGGAACGGCTTCGTGGTTGCCGGTTCGCCGCGCCGTCATTTTGTTCATCACTGGCGAGAGCCCGAATCGACGCATCGCCGGACTTCCATTCCCATCCCTGCTTGTTGCCCAGCACCGAAAGCCGCCCGTCGTCCTTGAATTGAAGCCGCTCCACGGGAAGTTTTTCCGGGGAGATTTTCCGCTTGAGCAACTCCCCCAGCAACTTCGCGAGTGCGCCATGATCAAACGCCGGTTTCCGCTCTCCCTTTGCGACATCGACCAACACGAATTCGCGGGTGCCGCCGGCCAAATCGTTGCGATACCAGAACTGTTTGCCGTCATTGAACCAGTTCGGGCGGAGTTCGGTCTTGAATACTCGCGGCGGCTTGGTCGCCAGTTGCGGCAACTCGGCGCTGACACCAAAAACAGACGTACTGATCGCCGCCGCCATGGTGAGCCGGAAAAAGCGCGGCCCGAAGCAAAGGATTCGCATGAGCCCTTCGTAGCCGGCTGAATTCATCCCGGCAAAAGGAAAAATCGCCATTCCCGAAACTTTCCCTGTAACCTTGCCACTCGGAATCCTCAGTAAACGGCAGTTATGAGCGAAGAATTGAAAAACTGCCCCAAATGCGGCGCGACCATCCCGGATAACGCCCCGCAGGGACTGTGCCCGAAATGCCTGCTGGCGGGGGCTGCGATGGCCACCGAACACGGTTTCACCAACACCAGCGCCGCCGTTCGCGCGGTCGCCCCGAAAACCGAAGCCCTGGCGCCGGCATTCCCCGATTTCGAGATTCTTGAACTCATCGGCCAGGGCGGCATGGGCTTCGTTTACAAGGCACGCCAGCAACGACTCGACCGCATCATCGCGCTGAAGATCCTGCCCGACACATTGGCGCGAGACCCGGCATTCGCGGAGCGGTTTTCCCGCGAAGGCAGATTGCTCGCCCGCCTGAACAACCCGCACATCGTCACCGTGCACGACTATGGCGTCGCCGAGGCGCCTTTGGCTGATTCCACCGATGCGACCGACGCCGGTTTGACGGACACGGTCGTCCACTCGACACCTTCCACATCTCACGACTCACCTCAGATCACGGCCCGGCCCTCCGGGGCATCGCGCTACTTCTTTCTCGTGATGGAATACGTTGATGGGGTGAATCTCCGGCAGGCTATGCGCGCGGGGCGCTTCACACCGGAGCAGGCTTTATCCGTCGTCCCCAAGATTTGCGAGGCGCTTCAATATGCCCACGACGAGGGTGTGCTACACCGGGATATCAAGCCCGAGAACATTCTCATGGATTCCAAGGGGCGCGTCAAAATCGCCGACTTCGGCATCGCGAAACTGATGGATGCTGGCAACCGAAACCCCCTCACCCGCCCATCAGGCACCCTCTCCCCCAGTGAGGGAGAGGGATGGGGTGAGGGGGCGGCCGCCCTCACGGGCAAGCAGGTTCTCGGCACCCCACACTACATGGCGCCGGAACAGATCGAACAACCCTCCACCGTCGATCATCGCGCGGACATCTATTCGCTCGGCGTCGTGTTCTACGAAATGCTGACCGGCGAACTGCCCATCGGGCGTTTCGCACCACCGTCGAGCAAGGCGATGGTCAATGAACAGGTGGACGCCATCGTCATGCGCGCGCTCGCAAAGGAACGTGAACTGCGCCAGCAAAGCGCCACGCAGGTGAAGACGGAAATCGCAGAAGCGGCCGACGGCCGTCCGCACCAGCGAATCCCGGAGACCGAAGCGGAGGATGGAATCCTGAAAACCGCTCCCTGTTTCCTGTCCACGCCCGATCATCTGCGGACCTTCAAGGCGCGGTTTGCCCAACCGTTCACCGACATGGGAGATCTGAAACTCCGGGGTACGGAGCTGATCTTTGAGCGGAACGGTCGGCGAACCGTCATTCCCTTGCGCGGCATCAAGGACGTCGGTATCGGGCACCTCGACTGGTGGGCGAAGAAAGGGGCGAAGATTGCGTACCTGGCCATCACTTTCGCGGGACAGGGCGTCGCGCAAACACTCCTTCTCCGACCCACCGGCACCTGGCCCGAACCGACCTCAGACGGCAATCGCCATGTCACAGAGTGGGCGGCCACCCTTCGCGATGCGGTAAAGAAGTTGACGACGGTTGAGCCCCTGGCCCTGCCGACCGAAAGTGTCTCGTTTGCCGACTCGCCGACATGGCCGATTCCGGTGTTGATCGCGACAGTCCTGTTTGCGCCGATGTGGACCATGTTCGGGCTGCGCATCGTTGAACTGGGAAGAACCACGCAACCTCCGGTGGTATCGTTTCTGGGCTTCGCAATCATCGGTCTTGGGGCGGCGGCGGTCGTCTTCGCCATTTACACGGCATTCACTTATTTCACTACCCGAGACGCCCTCGCGAAGGGCGATCTGTGGCGGCTATCCCCTGCCCCGCGTCCGCAACCCGGACAACGTGGTTCGACGGGTGATTCCAATTCCGGGCCGAATTCGGCTCAAGGCCCGAATAGCAGTCGGGCGGGAACCGCCACGGCATTCAGCATCGTCCTCTTCTATATCGGCCTGTTGTTTTCCATCCCCATGGCCGTGGCACTGCGGCTGAGTGACGCTTCTTCGATTCCCATGGTGCTGGCGCTCCTGACGTTTTCCGTGATCACTGCGGCGATGATTTCAAACCGCGGTCTGCCTGACCGGGGATGGCTGCGCGGATTCTCGGCACTGGCGGTGTTGATGGCCCTTCCTGCGATCCTGTTCGGGTTGTACTTCGTCGTCGCCATGATGTCCGAATCGGGCGGCTGGAATCCCGCAACTTCAGAAGCCGTTCTGGTTCCCGCGATCGCACTCGGCGGACTGCTGCTTCCGTGGGCGGCGATCCGTCTGCACCATGCGGCGGGCTCCCGTCCCGGCGGTCTCCGTCAGGCTGATCGCGTTGCGCCACAAACCGCACAAATCAACCCCTGGCCGAAGCGCGTCTTTTGGCTCGTCATTTCCATCATCGTCGCGCCGATCGTTTTATTCGTCCTCATGCTGGTGGTGCCCTACCTGGCATGGCATCAACGTGGAGCGACCGTGCCCGACTCCGGTGCCGTGCGCCTCGCGCCGGGCATTGTTACCAACGTGGGAAAACTGGTCGTTGTCGAGCTCCACGTCCGCGTGGGCGGCGATGGCTGTTTCCTCAGACCGAGGCTGAACGGAAATCCGCTCACCTCCGACGAACAACTCGACCTCCCAGTCCTTCCGGAGACCGTGCTCATACTTCCCAATCGCCATTCGGAATCGGTTCATTATCAACAGGCCACCGGCGTCATGCGGGAATGGCACGTGCCCAATGATGGCGGCATTCATTTGCAGCGATTTGCGTTTGCATTTCCAAACGGGAAGTTGGCCACCGACGCCGCCGAGCGCGCCCGCCAATCGCTGCGGGACCACGCGGAGAGCCCGATTCATTACCGCGACGAACTTTATCTTTTCGAGGCTCCGGACGGCCAGTACGACGCCTATCGCGGCACGTTTCGCTTCGCCCGTTCGCACCACGTCACCGTCCGGCACACCCCCGACGAGATCACGTCCGAAACTCCCGCCGTGCCACTCACAAGCACCGAAACGTCTACGCCGATCACCGGGTCGTCAGCCTCGCTCGCCATTCAAATGCTCGTTAAGAATGTTTCAATCACCAACGCCGTCGAGCGGATTGGAGAGACCGCCGCCGGTGAAACGAACACAAAACCGCGCGTGTTCGCCAACCGGATCGTGGTGGCCGAATTGGAAATCCACGCCAGACCTGGAGTTAAGGCAATCGGTCTGAATTTTCAGGGGGCGGATCTGGAACCAGGATTCCTTACCGCAATCGCCAAGCCGCCGATGGGGGTGATCGTCAGGCCCACGGCCGAAACGCACCAGATGGCGTTCCAGCTTGGCCGGACGCCGCAGTCGCAAAGCATGTTAAGCACCACCGTGTTGTTGCCCTTGCCGGACGAAGCAGCGGCTCGTGAAGTCGTCCGGCAATTGGAGGGCTTTCAGCGGAACACGCCATCCGTGCGCGTGGAACGGAACCCACGGAACGGCGAATACAAACTCGATTTGTTCTCATTACCAGCCACCAGCAAGGGAGCCTATCGGGCGTGGCTCCTGTTTTCTCCGGCAAACACTGCGCCGCCCGCTGCCGCGTTCCGGCCGGCCAACCCCGGCGCCTCGATGGCTTCCCCGCAAGGGGGCGAGGACGTGGCCGCCAAGGAGGCGAAACTCGTTGGAACCTGGGAGCTCGACCTGACCCTGGCCAAGGCGACGATGAGCTTTTCCGATGACCACCAGTTCGTCACCGTCGCACAGGTTTTCGGACGCCAATTCACCAGCACCGGCACATGGAAAATTGAAGGCGGCCAACTGATTACCCGCACCGAACATTCGGATAACGCGGAATCAATTGGAGAGACGGAAATCGCGACCATCATCACACTCACCGATTCAATCCTCGTCACTCGGAATCAAGGTAAAAGCGGCAAGGAAAAAATTTCATCCCTCAAACGGGTGAGAACCCAACCTCAACCACCGACGACAACACCGATCATCAAGGACTCCAATCTCGCCCGATTTGAACTCCGTCACAAGTTGGCCGGCGAAATGGCGGATGAACTGCGCCCCTTCCTCGGCCCCAACAAGGCGAGCATCGTCGAAATCGGCAAGGACAACCGGTCGCTGACGGTTCAGGGCGGAAAGGATGTGCTCTACCGGATGCGAACTTTTGTCACCGTGATGGATTGGCCCACCAAGATTCTACGCCAGGCGGACTTCGAGTACCCGCGCGATACTGTGATGAACGCCGCGCGCTCATTCTTTTACGCCTGCGCCATCGAGGACGATTACCGCGTCTTCAACAAGCTCTTCTCCCTCGACGCGCTACACCGACTTCGTCACGGAAAGGGACTGCCCGTCGAGAGACGGCTCGATGGCTCCAAACTGGAACAGCTCGAAAAAGAACTGCGCGACACCGACTGGTCCGGCAAGAAGGAGGCCATCGACGCGGCCGTCCACGAGTGGAACCAAAAGACGCTCAAATCGCTACGGGAAGAACCCGGTGTCGCGATTGGTTTCGGTGCGAAACATTCTGTGACGGCCCTGTTCGAGGGTGACGGCGGCGGCCAATATCAACTCACCTTCGAGCCCGGTTTCCGTCCGAAACAAGACGACCCGTTTCACTACCAGATCAGCACCCTCGCCCCATGGGCGAAGTAGCGGGGAGCACAGCCGGCCCGGCTGTCCATTTCGGCGGCCCGCCGAAATGATCTCAGCGTCCTCCCGCCCGGCGGCGTTCCGATTTGGTACAGCAACCCGCCCGCCCAACGTTGTTTGGCGGGCCGCCAAACACGACACGCGAGCCGCGTGTGCTCCCCTTTGATTGCGGCCGCTCCGCGCCTGTGTTTCGTCCGCGTTCGATCCGTGGCCAAACAGTCAGAACGGATACCAACGGACGAGTCCCGACACTCATCATGTTTACGGTTTGCCGAGCAGTTTCGTGTCACGTAATCTTCCCAACGTATGCCCGACGTCACCCAATTGCTCGAAGCCATCGAACACGGCGACTCCAAGGCATCCGCGGAGCTTCTCCCGCTCATCTACGACGAACTTCGCCGGTTGGCCGCGCACAAAATGGCCGGTGAGGCGGCCGGTCACACACTCCAGCCCACCGCGCTCGTTCACGAAGCATGGTTGCGTCTGGGGGGCGACTCACCCGTGCAGTATGAGAATCGCGCCCACTTCTTCGGCGCGGCCGCCGAGGCGATGCGCCGCATCCTGATTGACCGCGCCCGCCGACGGCTCGCGGCCAAGCGAGGAGGCCGTCCCGTCCCGGTGGAATTGGATGAAATCGAATTACCTTTCCCCGTCGAAGATGACGACCGTTTGCTCGCGGTCAACGAAGCGCTGGAAAAACTCGCCACCCTGGACCCGCGCAAGGCGGAACTCGTAAAGTTGCGTTATTTCGCCGGGATGAATTATGTCGAAGCGGCTGAGGCGCTGGGCGTCGCCGTGCCGACGGCAAAGCAGTGGTGGGCCTACGCCCGCGCCTGGCTCACCGTCGAATTGCGTGGTGATTCGCCGCGCTAAACGTCGCAGGGCTGTTCCGGCTTCAATCCCACGACCGGAATCGAGAAATCATTGATGAATCATGACGAATCCGGCGCAACCGCGCCGACATGGGCGGCCGCGCTCCAATAGGCAGTTCGCTCCGTATTAATCCGCGCGCAAACCACTGCTTTCCGATTTCGCCAAAATAGTCACATACTTTTTGCACACCGATTGCGCATGTAGAAGCAGATGAACACCTCTAACCAACCAGAACGCTTTCACGCCCTCGACGCCACGCGTGCCTTCGCGCTGTTGCTCGGCGTCGTCTTCCATGCGGCCTGGAGCTATGTTCCCGCACCCATGGGCGCGCCCATCGTCGATGCGTCCGCAAGCCGGTTCTTCGACTGGTTCTTCTTCACGTCGCACACGTTCCGGATGCAGTTGTTTTTCCTCATCGCTGGGTTCTTCGCCCACCTGGTTTGTCATCGACGGGGCTTCACCGCCTTTGCCCGCAACCGGCTGATGCGCATTGGCGTTCCGCTCGTGGTCGGGTGGCTGATTCTGTATCCGCTGGTGGTCGGCGCCTTCGTCGCGGGAGGCAACGTTTCCGGGCGCAATCTGACCGAAATTCCGCTTACGGCGATTTTCGGACTCCTGTATCAGAAGGGGGCAATGTTCATTCCCCGGTCTCTGGGCGGAATGTTCGGGCTGGCTCATCTCTGGTTTCTTTATTACCTGCTCTGGCTTTATGCGCTGGTTCTGGGTCTTCGATTCTTGCTGACGCGATCCGAGACCGTTGCCGATCGACTGCGCGGCTGGGCGGATGGCGGGGTAAATCGTGTCATGCGGTCGCCCGTGAGCATCGTGCTGCTGGCGGTCGGTATGGGGGTGTTCCTCTGGCCGATGCACGGGTGGTTCGGCGTAGATACCCCGCTCACCTCAGCGGTGCCATCAATTCCCGTGCTGGTATTCTACGGATCGTTCTTCGTCTTTGGCTGGTTCATCCATCGCCAGGCCCACCTGCTGACCAACCTGGTCAGGCACTGGCGCTGGCAACTTGCACTCGGGCTGGTTTTATCGATCCCTTTGTTCGGGGTTTTCAAGGGTCTTCGGGAATCTGAAGCAGGCATTTCAATGTCCGGCCAGTATCCCAAGCTGCAGGTGGGACAAATTACCGACTGGCCGATGTTTCTTACGCGGCTCCAGTCGGCAAGCAATCCGGCCACGGCCCCCGCCCAACTGGTCAATGCCTGGACGCATCTCAAACCCGGCGCGCAGCAGCGGATTCTGAAAATGACCGCTGAAGCCACCCTCGATCAACGGGCCGGCGTCGCGAATACGCTGGGAAAACTGCTGGCGAAACCGCACTTGTTCCAAACAAACACAATCCCACCTGGGTCCGCTCCAGCGCCCGCGGAAGCCCAGCGCGTGCTGCTGGAAAACCGCGCGAAACTCGAGCGTCTCTTTGCCGGTTCGCTCGCGGGAGACCCGCTGAAACTAGGCTGGTACCGACCAGTGAAACTGGCCTATTCCGTCGGCTACGGACTGGTCATGTGGTTGCTGCTCTTCGGCACGCTCGGATTTTTTCAGGCGCGGTGTTCCGGGCACAGTCCGGCATGGCGTTACGTGGCGGACAGTTCCTACTGGGTTTATCTGGCCCACCTTCCTCTCGTGGCCGTGCTGCAAATTTGGATGGCCTCGTGGGCATGGCCGGGCCTGATCAAGTTCCTGTTCCTGAATGCAGTGGCATTTGCGATTCTGTTCGCCAGCTACCATTATTGTGTCAGATCAACATTCATTGGACGCATTCTCAATGGGCGTTCCCATCCGTTGGTCGCCTGGCCGTTTATCGGATCTGAAAAACGGACCGAGACCGCGTCTATCTCATCAACTCATCCCGTTGCCCGGATGGCGAACCCGGAGAAGTCAGTCAATTGATCCCTATGAATCCCAACGACGAATCATCTTTGTTTTTGCAGGCTCTCGAAACACCGGTGGACGAACGCGCGGCTTTCCTTGCTGCCGCCTGCGCTGGTGACGACGCCTTGCGCCAACGGCTGGAAGCACTCCTGGCCGCGCATGAAGTGCCGGACACCATGCTGAGTGGGCAGACCGACACCGCCCGACCGGCCGGTCGGCTTGATTTCACCCGCGACCGTCCCGAGGAAGTCGTGGGTCAACGCCTCGGACCATTCAAGCTGCTGGAAAAGGTTGGAGAAGGCGGCTGTGGCGTGGTGTATGTCGCGGAACAGACCGAACCCGTCCGCCGCCGCGTGGCATTGAAGGTCATCAAGCTGGGCATGGACACCAAACAGGTCGTGGCCCGTTTCGAGGCGGAGCGGCAGGCGCTCGCGATAATGGACCATCCCAACATTGCCAAAGTACTGGATGCCGGCACCACGGAACACGGTCGGCCCTATTTCGTGATGGAACTGGTCAGGGGAATCTGCATTACCGACTATTGCGATCAGGCAAACCTCAGCACGATTGAACGCCTCGATCTCTTCATCAAGGTCTGCCACGCCATTCAGCATGCGCATCAAAAGGGAATCATCCACCGCGACATCAAACCCTCGAACATCCTCGTGACGCTGCACGACGGCGTGCCTGTTCCCAAGGTGATCGACTTCGGCATCGCCAAGGCGACCGACGGACGGCTGACGGACGCAACGATTTATACGCAACTCCATCAGTTTATGGGCACGCCTGCCTACATGAGTCCCGAGCAGGCGGAGATGAGCGGACTGGACATCGACACGCGCAGCGACATCTACAGTCTCGGAGTCCTGCTCTACGAACTGCTGACCGGCAGCACACCGTTCGATGCGAAGGAACTCATGGCCTCGGGCCTCGACGCGATGCGCAAGACGATTCGAGAGAAAGAGCCGATGCGACCGAGCACGAAACTCAGCCAAACGCTGGTAGCAGCCGACGTGAGGAGGCTCAAATCGCCTTCGTCCGACACGCAAAGCTCCGAAGAAGAAGTTAGAGCCTCCTCACGTCGGCTGCTACGAGTGAACGAAACCATCACGCTGCTCAAAGGCGACCTGGATTGGATCGTGATGAAGTGCCTGGAGAAGGACCGGACCCGACGTTACGAAACGGCGAATGGCGTGGCAGCGGACATCAAACGCCATCTCGTCAATGACGAGGTGCTGGCCCGGCCACCGAGCTCGCTGTATCGGATGCAAAAGACCTGGCAGCGCAACAAGTTGGTCTTCAGCGCGGGAATAGCGATTGCCGCGGCTCTGGCGCTGGGCATCACCATCAGCCTTTGGCTGCTCAACGAGGCCACCAAGGCGCGCCACGCAGCCGACTTGTCCCGGATCGCGGAACAGGAACAGAAGAGCGAGGCTCGGGATGAAGCCGAACGCGCAAATTTGGCGGAGAAGAGCGAGAAGGAATTGCGACTGGTCGCCGAGCAGCAGGAACTGGCCGCACGGCGAAGAGCCTACGCCGCCGACATGCGGCTCTGTCAGCAGGCCCTTGCGGTCAACAACCTTCGTGAAGCCCGCCAACTTCTCGACCGGCAACGCCCCTCCGAAGGCCGGCAGGATCTGCGCGGCTGGGAGTGGCGTCATCTCTGGCAACGCTGTCAGCCGGGCACCCTGTTTGAACTCGGGACCCACAAGAAAAGAGTGCTTACGGCGCAATACG
>CALBIE010000316.1 GCA_937893495.1 uncultured Verrucomicrobiales bacterium
CTCCAGATAAAGGATCCAAACTGCGCCGCCATTTATCCGGTCATCGTCATCCCCGCGGGCCGTGACGAGCAGATCCGGAATCCCATCACCATCCAGGTCGCCCGGACCGGCCAGCGCTTCGCCGAATGTATCTCCCGCTTCCAAAAGATCGGCCAACGCTTTTGTTTCCGCCAAGACCTCGGACTGCCCGATGACTGTGCCAGTGGCATCAAGCAGGAGAACCCACACCCGGTTCGGAGAGCGGTCGGCCGGATCCGTGGCCACGGCAATGTCCCCGATGCCATCGCCATTCACGTCTCCCAACGAGGCGACCGCCGATCCAAACCACTCCGTCTTGGTCAATTCCGATTCAAATCCGCCCCGGTTACGGCTGATCTTCTGCCGGCTCGAAACTTCAATGATTGGCACTGGTGGTTTATACCGGCTGCGTCCAATGCCGCCCAGCGTGATGGCCTGAAGTCCACTTGGACCGCCGAATTCCAGCGTCGCCCAATGCTGTCCGGTGGAACGGGGCGCATAGCGCACCCCAATTTGCCCGGTTTGACCGGGGTCGAGCCGTTCTTCAGGAGATTGAAATATTTCAAACTCCTTCGCCTGCATTCCGGTCAAACGAGGACTGTTCGTGCCACCCAACTCAACCGGTCGGTCGCCCGCATTCGCGACTAGAAAGAAGTTGGTTTGCGCGGCTTCGCCCAGGTGAGCCTCACCAAAAAAAGTTCCGTCGTTTAGCCCGGCCCAGGGAACAGCGTTCGGGATCCGTTCTCCCCGACCGGACACGAACACATCGGCGGCCGGGGCCGGTTCAGCTTCCTGTAAAAAACTTCCCGTTGGTTCCAGAATCCAAACCGCCCCCCGACCTGATTGCTGCGGTCCGCCAACAGCGATCTCCACCAATCCATTGCCATCCAGATCGCCGAGGAACGCCACCGCTTCACCAAACCTCGCCTTCAGTTGCACATCATTTCCGGATTCAACCGGTGCATTCACTTTCCGCATGTGAATTACCGAACCCTCGGGGTCGAGGAGCACAAACCACACCGCACCTCGTCCATCATGGTCGCCCGGCGCCCCGACAACGAGATCCGCCACGCCGTCGCCATTCAAATCGCCAACCGAAGCCAGACCTCCACTCGCCAGATCCCGGATGGTCGCCAAATCGAAAAGACCGGACAGCCCAAGCGTTTGAAAACTCCGAACCAGACCTGTGCGTCCCATGCTGGCGACGACCAAAGCCTGCCGAACCACACTTTCATCACCCGAACGCCGGGTACTCATCACGATGTCGGGAAATCCGTCACCATCGAGATCGCCGATCGCTGCCATGGCCTGGCCAACCGATCCCGCAACCATGTCATCCCCCGCCATCGGGTTCATGAAGGCGCCGACTACCGAGGCGTCGCTTCCGAGCAAAAGGCTGACGAACTCGGCCGAGTCTGGATTGGTCAGTGACTCGACCACGACGTCCGGGATGCCGTCTCCGTTCAAATCACCGGCGACCGCGAGCGCTGCTCCCAGACGCGGTTGGACGGCGGGCCCGGCATCCGTCAGTTTTACGAGCGGGTGCAGTTCGCTCTGTGCCTTGACGCTTCCATCCCGTTTCAGACTCAACTGCCAAATCGCGCCCGTTTGCTGATTGGTTGAGACATCTCCGGGAGCGGTCACCAGCAGATCAGGTATTTCATCACCGTCCAGATCTCCCGGAGCCGCCAATCCGGAGCCAAACGCGGCTTGGCTCTTCAGCAGCCCAGTGAATGCCCCTGACCTTGAATCGATCTTCCGTCCACCAATGGGTTGCCCATTGCGATCCAGAAACACGACCCACACGCCACCATCGGAGAATTCCAAACCTGAACTGCCCGGCAATCCCACCACGAGATCCGTGACGCCGTCTCCGTTTACGTCGCCGATTGCGGCGAGGCTGCTCCCAAAACGCGCCTCCACCTCGAGGTGATTGGTTGAACCCAACGATTGGTCGTCGAGCCTGGCCTTGAACTGAGCCGCGATGACCCCGGGTTTTCCGATTCCGTTCCCCCGTAGTCCGAATGAATAAGCACTTTCAGGTTCACCGGCGCCGGGAATCGCGATTTGGGCACGTCGCACGCCAATCCCCCGGGGTTGGAAACGAATGCCCAGCAGACCCGCCCCTCCCGGCGGGACAGCCTCGTCCGGAAACTTTGCCACGGAAAAGTCCGCCGCATTCGGACCGCTGAACTGCACATTTTTCCCGGTGCCCAGGGACAACGCATTGCTGCCGTAATTTCGAATCTGGAAAAAATTGGTCACCGCCTCCGCCGTCAACGAACGAACGTCGCCGAACGTGGTGCCATTTGCTTTGGCGGACTTTCTGGCGCCATCCCCAACCAGATGCCCGAGGCCCGTCACCATAAAGCCGGGATCGGCAATCCGGTGCATCGGGTCCGGTTCCATGACGGCGAGCAGGGCAATCAATGCCATTGCAAGCAATGAACCGGAAACAGCGAGCCGGCCCGCATGGCGGCGCGTCCATTTGCCCAGGCGGTAGATGGGATCATCCGGCCGGGCGAGAATTGGCAGGCCTTCGGCCCACCGGTCGAGGTCATCGGCCAATGCTTGCGCCGAGGCGTACCGCCGCTCCGAATTTTTCTGCAGACACTGGAGGCAGATGATCGCCAGGTCCGGGTCCAGATTCGGTTTTACCTGGCTGGGATGCACCGGTTCCGTTTCCACCACCTGCTTGATGACCTCGAGCGAAGTCCGTCCCCGAAAGGGCGGCGCGCCAGTCAACAGATGATACAGCAGGGCGCCCAGACCATAGACATCCGTGCGCTCGCACACCGCTTCGTGATGTCCGGCCGCCTGCTCAGGGGCCATGAACGAAGGGGTGCCGAATACGTCCTTCGTCGCGGTCAGTTGCGGATCATTCTCCACCAGCTTGGCGAGTCCGAAATCCGTGATGAACGGCTCCCCGCCCGCATCCAGCAGGATGTTTTGCGGCTTCAAGTCTCGATGCAGAATGCCCCGCTCATGGGCATACTGGACCGCTCGGGCAAGTTTGCCGATCAGCGCCGCCAGCTTTTCTGCATCGGCGGTGAATTCGCCGATGCGATCCGCCAGACTGCCGCCAGCCACATACCGCATGCTGAAAAAGTGCTGCCCGGCATGCTGTCCAAACTCGTAGATTGGAACGATGTTGGGATGATCCAGTTTGGCGATTGCCTCAGCCTCCGTCTGAAACCGTTTAACCGCCTTTTCAGTCGCAAGAACCCCTCCCAGGACCACCTTGATCGCAACCACCCGGTTCAGGCTCAATTGACGCGCCTTGAAGACAGCCCCCATACCACCGCGAGCGATTTCCTCGATGATGACATAGTCACCGAAAACGCGCTCCCCGTTTCCGGATAACAAATCCGGCTCCGCCGAATCTTCCGGCAAACGGTCGGCCACCAGCATTTCCTCCAACACACAGCGCGCACAGAACGGGCCGGTCGAATCGGCCGGCAATTCTTTTTCGCATGTCTTGCAGTTACTCATTCTCACCTGGGCCACCATTACGCTGCCTTCCGGGCGGTCCGTTCCTTCAGACTGAAATCACCGGCACGAGTCCCCGATAAATATCAGGAAATGGCAGCCAGCAAGTGACGCATCTCGGTTTCGACCTCCTCGGGCGTCGCCACGGTCTGCGAGACCGTCTCGTGAAACATTACCCGAAACCGGCGGCGTATCCGTAATACCGCCGAACGAACCGCGCTCGCCGTCAGACCAAGTGATTCTGCAGTTTCCGCATAGGCCGATTCCTCCACTTCGCCCAGAATAAACCCGCTCAAGACCTCATAACGCGCGGCATTCCCGGCATCGCAAAACTCGGACCGCAAACGGGAAAACACGCTATTGACCAACGTGAGCGCCCACTGCCGTTCAAACTGATCGTCGGGTGAGATACTGGCAGCGGACTCCAATTCCAACCGCCCGGCTTCGGATAATTGTTCCAGCGAGAGAGTCACTTTCCCACCACCCCGCTTCAGGGCCTTTTTCCGGTCCCACTGCTTGGCCATGAAATTCTTCATCGAGGCCAGCAGGAAGGCCCGAAATCGGCCCCGCTCCCGATCCACTTCGCTGATGTCGTTCCGTTCGAGCAATTGCTCAAAGAATGCCTGAGTCAAATCCTCCGCCTCATGGGGATCTCGAGTCCGGCTGAACGCAAAAGAATACAAGGGCGGCCAGTAGATTTCGCACAGCTTCTCCAGCGCGGATGACGCTTCGTCCGACGGCGCATCGCCGGCAGCAATGACAACGCTCCACAGTGTCGATTGAAATCCGTGATAATCAGGATTGGTGCCGCTCATGCTGATTCTGATTGGTTGCCGACATCACCCAATGTCTGTCGCCATTTTGGTCAGAAAACGGGCTCGGGTCCATTCATAAAGACGAACCAAGCAACGATGTGAAAGAAGACGGAGCCAAGCCCCTTGACCGCTCGTCGGCGTCAACGGCGGCGGCTACCGACAATCGCCATGCTCGTATGACGACTCGCCGCCACGTAGGTTACCCTCTCCAAACCCAGCAGAATCGGCAGATTACTGTCATTGAGCCAGTTGCCATTGCCAAGCTGGCCATCTCCGTTGGTGCCCATTGCGTAAACACGACCATCCGCCGTCAGCATGAGGATATGGCCGTCCCCGCCACTGATCGCCTTGATGTCGATGCCCCGCAGGGCGGTGACTTCAACCGTTCCGGGTGCGTCAGTGAACAACCGAACGCGCTAGCTTCTTACCCCATAGGTCACTTTGTCGCCACGGCCCGACCCACGCGTTCCGATCCCAATTCCTGTAAAACGACACTCGCCCATTGCGAGCAAGTGCAAAATACGAAGGCGATTCAACCGCCCCTTGAGACACTATGCAGCCAAATTCGGCGGCAAAGCCTGCCCGGCTTCCAATGCCGGTGCTTTTCGCGAAACAACTTTCCATCCGGCGAAACCGGTTACCCCAACGAGTCCGACGACTGCGACGACTGCGACGACTGCGAGCAAAGGCACCAGGATTGCGAGAGCACTCAACCCGGTTGACGCGACAGCCTCACCGGTGCTGACCAGCGGGTTTCCCAAACCACCCGTCGCCACCGACGAAGCACCACGCACCATCGCCGTCACGGTTTGCACTCCACCCGCTGCGAGACCCCCGGCAATAATCGCCAGGCTCCACTTCAGCCACGGATCCACTGCCGGAATGAAATTGGCCATCAGGATGCTTCCGGCAATCACCGAACAAGGGGTGGCGATGCTGTCGAGCAGGTTATCGAACCAGGGAATGGAATAAGCGAAGACTTCCGCCGCAGTCGCCACGGCAAACGTCGCCAACGCGGCATCGGTCCCAATCCAGGCGAAGGATTCGGAGAGTTCCAAATGTCCAGTTTTAGCCGCCAGGCTGGTGATGAGCATGGGCACAAACACACGAAATCCACAGGCCGAGGCCAGTCCGAAACCGATGCAAAGGCTTAAAAACACTTCTAAAAATTCATTCATAATAGTTCTCCAGTTGAAGTTAATCCCTTTCTTTGACCCGCCTGGCCACGATTGGTTTCAAAAATTCTGACATCAAGTGCTTCCAGTGGAGCGATCACCCTATCCGGGCTCATCCCGTTCAGATATCTCCTGCTTCCGGGACGACTCTCTGATAAGGCCGAATCCAATTCGCCGTCTTGCTGCACATCGCAGTTCCGGCTTGAATTCCTCATCCGGACATCGGCTGTCCCATTCGGTTTGGTTCATTGCCACGGATCAGGTATTCGTCAGCCAACAAAACACAATATGCGCCTGCTCTCGATATTTCTTGGCCTGGCAGTCCTGCTATTGATTCCATTTTTTCTTTGGGCGGATGCGCTTGGGTTTGATCAAGATAGTGCCGTTGCGTGGCTGCATCGCCATGGAGAATGGGCATGGGCTGCCGGCATCTTGCTTTTGCTCGCTGATCTCTTCCTGCCAATTCCCGGGACCGCCATAATGGCCGCACTCGGACTGATTTATGGAGCAATACTGGGCGGATTGATCTCCGCCGCCGGTTCGTTTTTTTCAGGTGCGCTCGCTTACTGGCTTTGTCGAATGATTGGCCGACGCGGTGCGGTCTTTCTGGTCGGAGAAACCGATCTCTTAAAGGGCGAACAACTCTTCATCCGAATCGGCGGTTGGCTCGTGGCCGTGTCACGCTGGTTGCCACTGTTTCCGGAAGTCATCGCGTGCATGGCCGGACTGGTCCGTATGCCACCACGCTTGTTTATGTTTGCACTCGCGTGCGGTAGTGTCCCGCTTGGATTTACCTATGCGACGATAGGGGCTGCCGGCATCGAACACCCATGGCTTGCCTTATTCCTCAGCGCGGGTCTCCCACCTGCGTTGTGGTTCATGATTCAACGATGGATTCAAAAACGGAGTCATGAATCATGAATTCGCTGAGCCAGAAAAATCCTCGTCAAACCCGGGCGCAACAGATTAATCTGGTCAGCGACCTCCGATTTGCCGGACAGGAGTATTGGTTTAATTTCCGGCCTCTGGTCATGGATTTGCAAGCAATATGAAAAGCACAGATTCCAAAGACCCCCTGGTGATTCTCCATCTGGAAGACAACCCGATGGATCGCGAGGTGGTCGCCAAGACGCTGAAGGCCGAAGGAATTGAATGCCAGATTCTATCCTGCGAGCAGAAGAACCAGTTCCAGACCGCATTGGAGCAGGCCGGGTTTCAAATAATCCTCTCCGATTATCAGCTTCCGGGCTTCGATGGCCATCAAGCGCTGGAAATGGCTCAGAAAATTTGTCCCGAAATTCCGTTTCTCTTTCTGAGCGGCGTGCTCGGTGAAGAAGCCGCCATCGAAAGTCTCAAGAGCGGTGCAACCGATTACGTTCTAAAACAACGCCTGGAGCGGCTCGGCCCGGCAGTCAAGCGCGCACTGGCGGAGACCAGGGAACGCGCGCAACGCCAGCTCGCTGAAGATGCCCGACAAAGCGTCGAACGGCGCTTTCGTATCTTCATGGATAATCTCCCGGCACTGGCTTTCATCAAGGATCACACTAACAAGTGGGTCTGGTTGAATCGCCGTTGGAGCGATCTATTGCCGGGAAATCCCGATGATTTAATCGGTAAAGACGAATACAGTTTCTATCCGGAAGCGACCGCCCAGAAGGCGAGGGAAATCGAAGCTCAGGTTTTTCAGTCCGGAATCTCCGCGGAATCAATGGAATCATTTGGAGAAACCAAAGACGGCCTGCGCAGTTGGCTCGTCACTCGCTTCTTGATCGAACAGCCGGAAGAGAAACCGCGCCTCGGCGGTATCGCTTTCGACATCACTGGTCGAGTCAAAGCCGAACAGGATCTTGCCGCGGAAAAATCTCGTCTCCAAAAACTGGTCGATCATAATCTGGCGCGGTTGGCAAGTTTTGACGCTCAGGCCACCTGATGTCTGCCAAGAACCGGAACTCGGTCCGTAAGAAAACCGTTCGTGCGAAGACCAACGGCTACACCGGTGTTTCAGACACTGCCCCTCCCGCTCCCTCGCGATGGTTCCCGGAAATCAGCCCGCCGAATATCCGGGTGCTCATTGTTGACGACGACCCGGCAAATCTCGAATTGATCTCGCGACTGTTGCAGCGGGCTGGCTTCCAAATCAAAGCCGTGTCAGACGGGCGATCCTGCCTGAAAACATTTCAGTCATGGAAACCCGATCTGTTGGTGTGCGACGTCATGCTCCCGGATTTGAACGGGCTGGAGATCTGTCGCTGGATTAAGGGGTCGCCCGCGTTCGATTCAACTTTTATCGCCCTTATCAGCAGTGAGGAAATTTCATCGGAGAGCACGGTCGCGGGTTTGCGCAGCGGTGCTGACGCCTACATAACGCGCCCCCTCGCCAATCAGGAATTTGTCACCAGGATTCATACCCTCGCGCGCATTCAGCAGACCGGCCTCGCTCTGCGCCAGAGTGAACAACGTTTTCAAACACTCGCGAAAACTGCACCGGTCGGAATTATCCGGACTGACGCAGAAGGCCAATGTGTTTATGTCAACGACCACTGGTGCGAAATGTCCGGACTTCGACCTTCAGACGCTATCGGAAAACAATGGACATTTGCCTACCATCCTGATGATGCCGATCGGATGGAACGTGAATGGCAGAAAGCCGTACGTAAAAATCTCCCCTTCCGCAGCGAATGCCGACTCGTCCGACCGGAGGGCGATATCCGGTGGATGATTTCGCGGGGCGCTACCGAAACCGATCTGAATGGCACCATTACCGGTTATATCGGCGCGCTGGTAGATATCACCGATCGAAAAGCGGCCGAAGAGGACCTGGCCGCTCTTAACGCGACGCTCGAAAAGCGGGTTGAGAAACGCACCGCCGAACTGGCCAGGACCAACGAACGCCTGCTGGCTGAAAGCCAGGAACGGCTCACCGCTGAATCGCGTTTCGCCACTTTCATGGAAAACGTGCCCATCGCCGCGTGGATCAAGGACTCCCGATTTCGCTACGTTTACGTGAACAAGGAAGTCGAGCGCATTTTCGGACGACCGCTCAGGCAATGGCTGGGTAAAACGGATGCCGCGATATTTCCAAGGAAGATCGCCCAACAGACGCGCCGCATCGACCAGGCGGCGATCGATACCGGCCATACGATTCGGATCAATGAATCCGTTCCTGATGCCAAGGGACGCATCCGGCATTATCTCACCCTTAAGTTTCCACTCACCAACGGAGATGGTCAGACTTGTCCAGCCGGCGTGGCCATGGACATCACCGAAAAGATTGAGGCGGAGGAGGCGTTGCGTCAATTGCCCCACCGCATTCTCGAAGCGCAGGAAAACGAACGTCATCGCGTCGCCCGAGAACTTCACGACGGCGTCTCGCAATTGCTCGCGTCGGTTCGCTTCCGCTGCCAGAGCATTGCTCGGCATCTATCTGGTCACGGAAACAAGACCGTCCTTAAGGAGATTGAGCAGACGAAAACCTACCTGGAGCGGGCACTCCAGGAAGTCCGTAATATCTCCCACAACCTGCGCCCGAGCGAGTTGGACGATTTCGGACTGATCTCTGCCATCCGGAGTCTCGGGGAGCAGTTTGATCTGCGAACCAGGTCAACGCTCGCCATGAAACTGACGCCCTTGAAGAAGCGCCTGACGCCGGAATTGGAACTGGCGCTCTACCGAATTCTTCAGGAGAGCCTTTCCAATGTTGAGAAACACGCGAAGGCGACCCGGGTGGAAGTCACTTTGGAAATTCAAAAAGCAGATATCATTCTTACCGTGTCCGATAATGGACGCGGATTCGAGTTTCGACGACGGCGGAGCCGCAAGGGGAATCGTTCCGGACTCGGCCTCATTAACATTCGCGAGCGCGCAGAGTTTATTGGAGGCACGGTGGCAATCCACTCGACACCCGATGAAGGCACACGGATCGAAGTCGCCGTTCCCGTAAAAGGCCTCAGGTAACCGCGCACTGATTCATCATGCCAGACAGGAACTCGAAAAAACTCATTCGTCTCTTGCTCGTCGATGATCACTTCGTGGTTCGGGAAGGAATCCGCTCCTGCCTCTCGAGTGAAAAACACCTGAAGATTCTCGGCGAAGCGTCCAACGGCAAAGACGCCATCGCCAAGGCAAAAAAGCTCAAACCCGATATTGTGTTGATGGACATAAATATGCCGGAGATGAACGGCATTGAAGCCACCCGGGAACTGCTCCGCACCCAGCCCGACACGAAAGTCCTGATCCTGACAGTGCACCAGCGGCAGGAATACGTAACCCAGCTGATGCAGGCGGGCGCGCGCGGCTATGTGCTGAAGGACACTTCCCCCGAGGAGCTCGTCCGCGCCATTGAGACAGTCCACCAGAGCAACGGCTTTTTTACTTCAATCCCCCTGAATGCCCCCCCCCGGGCCAAGCATTCAAGCGGGTTCGCTTTCCTCCCGTGAATCCGAAGTGCTCCGCCTTGTGGCATCCGGCCAAAGCAGCAAGGATATTTCCCTCAAGTTCGGCGTCTCAATCCGCACGGTGAAAACCTACCGGGAGCGCATCATGCGCAAGCTCAATCTTCATTCCATCGCGGAGTTGACGGCGATGGCGGTTCGCCACGGTTTTGTCGTGGTTGACGAGCCCGAAACACAACCGGTTCAAGACACGCAGGCACCCCAAAACTGACCCGTTGAAAGACGGCCAGCCGAAAGGTCTTGTCGGTCGATCGACCGACAAAGGCTTGTCGGTCATCTTCCGCGTTGCCTCCCGCATTTTGGTAGCGGAGACTCTTGGTATTCATTACCGGTGCTTTGATCAGGTCAAGGTCCGGACAAAGCACAAATGGTATGAACCCTGCC
>CALBIE010000317.1 GCA_937893495.1 uncultured Verrucomicrobiales bacterium
GGGAATTTTTTGAGAGTGCCGCGAATGAACCGGGTGAGCGAATCGTAGCGCGGGCTTCCAGCCTGCACACGGTCGGCCTGGATATTTCACGTTCAAAAGGGGAGCGCACGCGTCTCGCATGCACCGGTCGGCGTCCCGCCGACCGGCCGAATGCTACTCTTTGCAACACGGTATCGTCCGTCGTTGAATGCCTTGCTCTCCCGAAATTTGCGGCGGGACGCCGCAAATGGCAGGCGAGACGCCCGCGCTCCCCGATCATCGAATCATCCGCCAGTGAATCAGACTGTCTGATGCCTGTGCCGGCACCCTGCATACGCATTCAAGTGGAGCCCGGAGCGCGGCGTTTACGCCGCAGAAACGTCCACTTGCAACCATCGTCATCGAGATACGGAAGACTTCTGCATTTCAATGCCTCTGCGGACTGAAGTCCGCGTTCCCACTGCGAGGCTCCGCCCGAATGCGCCCGCGGGATGCATGGGCTACGTTTGATTCGTGTCAATTCGTGTTCATTCGTGGTTCAATCTCCTGATTCCTAATCAAACTTTTCCATGACCGGCAACGCCGTCAGAAACACGAAGATCATTCTCGCCTGCCTTGGCGTTGCGATAGCTCTCGGGTTGTTGATGTTCGTGGTTTCGCATGGCCGGGCGAAGGCGCGATTGGCGGCGAAGAAGGGGGCGCTGATTGCTGCGGGCGAAATTCTGGAGCTGAAACAATTGACGCCGACCCTTGCGCCGGGAAAGTCAAACGGTGGAAAGGCCTTGCTATCCGCGATCAACGCGCTGCCCGATATCGAATACCATCTGTACTCGCCTTCGATGCGGATATTGGGTTCCGGTCGCGCGTTGTTAAGTTCGTCGGTCAAGGTTCTGCCCAATAACGAGGGCGCGCAATGGAGCACCAACATCTGGTTTGATCTGGAGCCGCTGATTGAGCCTCATCGTGAGTCCATGATGAATGTGGCTCGCACGCTGACGAACGACGCCATCCTGTTTGATCCGGACTATAGAAATGACGGGACGCCGCGTTTGCCCCATGTGGTCAAGATGAAGGGTTACACCGTCTGGAATGCTGCTTTGATTCCTTACGACTTGCAGAGAGGCGATTATGTCTCTGCCGGTAACAATTTGTTGGCTGGCTCGCGGCTCGTCGCCAAGTGGCGTCATGAACCATTTATCTTCTCGCAATTGGTGCGACAGATGATGCTGGGAATCTTGGTCAAATCGCTCTGGGAAATGCTCCAGTATGATCATTGGTCGGACGCGCAATGGCGGGAAATTCAGGACACCTGGGCCGCGATTGATTTCTGGCAAGGGATGGAAGAGGCACTCCAGATGGAGCGGGTGATGAGCATGCCCTTGTTTGAGCAACAGTGGCTGGAACCAGGGGTCCGCAGGGATGTCAAAAGTATTCCCGCTCTTGTCGCCGATGCAACCGGCGAGGCTCTGAAGAGGGTCTTCAACAAACCCGGCAAAGGATTGAAGATGCTTTTCGTTGACGTTCCCCAGATCGCCACCTGGCCATGGATTACCCGCTATGACGATCAGCTTTTTTATATCGATTCCGTACAGCACAGTCTCGATGCCTTGCGAATCGGGATGCAGTCGAATTCGGTGATGGCTGCTCGGGCGGCGGCCGGGCGCAAATCATTTGCGAACGTTCCTCCGGCCTATCCGCTGTCGCGCGTGATGTTGTATCCCACCGAGCGTGTGATGAATTACACGGGCGAAGCGGACGCGATTCGGATATTGGGTGTAACCGCCATTGCGTTGAAGCGTTACTGCGGTCGGTACGGAAAATATCCGAAGGGATTGAAGGACCTGGTGCCGGATTTCGTAACAGCAATTCCCATTGATGCGATTGATGGCGCGGCGTTGCGTTATCGTCCGGACGGGAACGGTCGGTATGTATTGTGGTCCATTGGCACGGACGGTCGCGATGATGGTGGCGACGGCATGCCACCGCCGGGAAAGCATTACTGGTCGCAGTGCCCGGATCTCGTGTGGCCATGGCCGGCGGAATCCGGCGAAGTGGAGGCGTATGTCGCGGATTTACAGAACGATTTGAATGCGATGATGCCTTTGATTGTTTCTCCGTCGTCGAAGTGAAACGCAGGGAATATAGATTCACGGAATTACCATAGTGAGTTTTTCAATGCCATGACCGGCAACGTTGCCAGAAACACCAAGTTCATCCTGGTTTTCTTTGGGGGAATCTTTTTGTTCGGCTTGTTGTTGTTGCTGACCAGCCACAGTCGGGCAAAGGGGCGGTTGGAAGCGGGACGAAAGGCGCTGGTTGCGGCTGGAGAAGTGTTGGATATCGAGAGCCTTGTTCCTGCGCTTGCGCAGGGAGAATCCAACGGCGCTGATGACTTGCTGGACGCCGCGCAGGCATTTTCAAAGATCGAACCGTTCCTTCAACCGCCGTCCATGCGGATGCTCAGTCACGGTCGGGCTCTGTTGAGTTCAGGTGTCAAAGTTTTGCCAAACCAGAAGAGTAGAGAATGGACGACGAATGTCTGGGTGGATTTGGAGCCGGTCATCGAACCTTATCGGGAACAGGCATTGAGTGCCATGGCGGCGGTTACGAATGACAGGATTTTGGTCGAACTGGATTTCGCACAAGGTTGGAATATTCTTCTGCCGCATCTGTCGAAATTCAGGAACATGACCGCCTGGATGGGCGTCGCGGTTTCGTATGACCTTCGCCACGAAGAATTCCCGTCAGCCTATACGAATCTGCTGACGGCATCCCGAATTACCGCGAAATGGCGGGATGGACCGTTCATCATCGCGCAACTTGTTCGCCAAGCGATGTTTCGATCACTTGTTGCACCGCTCTGGGAATTGCTGCAACACGATCAATGGTCGGACGCCCAATTGGAGGTTCTGCAACGGGCCTGGAGTGAGCAGGAATTCTGGAGTGGCATGGAGCGGGCGTTTCAGATGGAACGGGCGACGGGTCTGGATACGTTTGAACGGATGTTGCGCGATCCGAATTACATGAAAGGCACGGGAATGGACGGTTATCCAAAGTTCGTCGTAAAAGCAGCCGGCGAGGGTATTGAAGAATTGTTCCGTAGTCCGCGCAAGGGAATGAAGAAATTGTTCGTGGAAGTGCCCGGCCTTGCTGCGTGGCCGTGGATCACCGTGTACGATGATCAATTGTGGTATCTGGAACATTCGCAGCATAACATCGATGCCGTCCGAGTGGGTATGCGATCCAATTCGGTGGCTGCAGCCAAATCCGTTTATGCTGGTAAATCTCCGGTAACGATTCCGGAGCACTACTGGTTTTCCAGGAAAATGTTGCCGGCGCTGGGAAAGGCAATTGATCGGACGGGCGAAATTGAGGCGATTCGGGCGTTGTGCGTTACGGCGATTGCGCTGAAACGGTTTATTCGTCGAAACGCTGGTTACCCGAAGGACCTGAAGGAACTCGTCCCGGATTATCTATCGCAGATTCCAATCGATGCCATGGACGGCCTGCCATTGCGATATCGGCTTGAGTTCGATGGTCGGTACTCGTTGTGGTCGATTGGCAAGGATGGCCGCGATGATGGTGGTGACGGAAGCGCGGATATCCGCCTGCCTGATTGGTCAAATTGCCCGGATCTGCTATGGCCCTGGCCGGCGGACCCAGGGGAAGTGGAGGCTTACATCGTGGATTTGCTGCGGGCGCGGGTTAACGGAACCCCTCCGGGTGGGCCTCTCGTCAAGTGAAGCGAGATGAAGCAGCGTGACTTGTGTCTCGTTCCGGTGTGTTCCTGGCGTTTTGGTGATTGCTGGGTGGATCCCAATTTCTTGCAAGTGCCGGAACTGGTCCGAAAGCGGTGTTTGGTCTTTCTCTCCATGAACCGGATGACGGAGCGCCGGCTTGCAGCCGGCTTAAACCGTTACCTGCCGATGTGACGACTCTGGTCGGAATCAGTCGTGCGGAACTCCGGCAGGGACAAAGGCGGCAACCTGCCGGCGCTCCGGTTCATGGCCCCGATTCGCGTCAGTTCGTTGGAGGTTTTCCCTATCCATGAACCGGGTGGCAGTCGACGTGAGGAGAATCCAAGCACGAGAATCGTGCGGTATGAAACCCAGGAACTCGCGTCCTTCGGTGGCGGGACTTCCCGCTGTGGGGCAGGTCTCCGACCTGCCGGTTGCGGCCTCTCTGAGGGTGCGGCTCCCGGGAACACAATTGCGGCCGGATGGGTCCGGGGAACCAGAGGTTTCCGGAACCGGCGGGTCGGACGCCGTCGCGCTGGCGCGCTGTGGCGCGCCGCAGAAGACCCACCCCACATTTGGCACCCCGTTCGTTGGCAGGCTCATGCAATGTTGGGTAAAAGAAATTAGAGCCTCCTCACGTCGGCTGCTACGGTTCAGGGGTTCACGGTGCGAAACTTCCCCTTTGTATTCTTGGCATAGTGGTGGGTGCCGCGCGTAACCAATCGATCTTGTTCCACGGCTCGCATGCCCAGTGCCCTTGCGATAGAACTGGCCGCGATTGACATCTCGGGCATTTCTGAGCACTTTTGAGCCATGCAGGAAGAAACCGTCCTTTTCCGGGCTCGCGTTCCCGCCCGTCGCCTCAAGCGGGCTCAGAAAGTGCTCGAAAGACTCGGGCTGAAACCCGGCGATGCCCTCAATATGATGCTGGCCCAGATTGAACTGCGGCAGGCCTTGCCCTTCGAGGTGACGACGGACCCGAAGCCACTGCTCTCCCCAGAAGAGCAGGCCGGGCAATGGACGGAGGCGCTGGGTGCCTACTGAGCCCGTGCCGGGCGAGGTTTGGTTTGCCGAACTGGGAATGGTCGAGAAAAGTAGGCCGGTGCTGGTGCTCGCCATGCCGGATCCTTGGGACGCTCGCGCATTGGCGATTGTCGCTCCGCTCACTTCTCAGATTCGCAACTGCCGCGGTGAGGTTGACCTTGGAAAACCACGATGGCTGCCAAAGCGTTCCGCTGTGAATGTTCAAGGTATTGCCAGTTTCGATCACGGCAGACTCGCGCGACGTATGGGCGCATTGACTTCCACCCAATTCGACGCCGTCAAGGATTCGCTGCGGGATATTCTCGGATTGTAACCCGGTTTGCGAAGTTGATTCAACGCGTAGGGCGCGTCCAAGCCGAAACGATGCAGATGGAGCGCGGAATTCATTCCGCAGAAAC
>CALBIE010000318.1 GCA_937893495.1 uncultured Verrucomicrobiales bacterium
CGTCGAAGGGTGTTTTCTCCAGTGAAAGGTCGGTCAGGTGCTCAAGTTTTCCGATTCGATCAAATAACTCCCGCCTGATTGCCGAATGGCCGTTGAGATTGATCTCGATGATTTGTCCGCCGGATTGGTTGGTGAAGACCTTCCCTCCCAGTTTGCGAATCTCGTAACTCAATCGAGTTTCAAACGCACGCGTTTGATTCGTCGCGGCATGCAATGAACTGGTCAGCGTCAGCAACGCGAATGCAACGGACGAATGGCTGGCAAATAGCTGCATTTCGTTTCCGACCATTCGTGTCAATTGGTGTCCATTGATGGTTCCTTGTCGGACTGGTTTCTGTTCACCCGGTCGCAAAACGTCGCCGCACCCATTTGACAAGATAAATCGCCGTGGTGATCATGCCGATCAAGGCAAAGAAAAACATCACCCCGGCCAGGATGAAACCCACTCTGTGCAGTCGTCCGTCAAGGCGCGCGGCGGTGCCTTTCACCACGCCGGAAAAGATGTATTTGGGTTCGCCGATTTGGTGTTCGGGGAGCGCCACCTTCACTTTCGCGAAATCGACCTCGATGCCGTCTTTGATCATTTTCGCTTCCACCCACTGAAAATCCTTCACCCACTTTTCGGCGGCAATGGATTCTTTCTTGAGCTGATCGTAGAGTTTGTGGCGCGGCAGGACGATGTGCCCGTCCCGGCTGTCCGCGTCCTCCGACCACTTGTCCCAGATATCGCGCTGCCGCGCCTTGATGATGTCCCGAAACGGATGTTCCAGATCCATCGCCCGATGATAGGCGCGATAGGCCAGCTCGAGCTTCCCTTCGGTCACGAGCAAATCGCCCAGCACGACCAGGCCGTCAGAAAACCTGCTGTCGGACTTGATCAACGTCTCGATGAATTCGCGGTTGACCACGGCGTTCTGCGCCGTCGCTGTGGGTCCCGCCGTATAGGGGATGTTCAGGAAATTGACCGGCTCGTCCGCCGAACGCATGTCTTCGACCCGATCCAGCCAGCGGATCATGCGCAGGTAATAGTCACCCAGGCCCAGGTGGCCTCCCGGTTGAATCTTGAATGACTTCTCCAGATGCGCCGCCGCCTTGGCGAACTCGCCGATTTTCTTGTAAAGCACGCCGAGGTTGGCGTGGGTGCGATATCGGTTTGGATGCGACTTTTCAATCGCCAGGAACTCGGCCTCAGCCCGGTTGTAATCCTTGAGTTTCAACCAGGCGACGGCCCGGTCATTCCTGGCCTCGACATTGGCTGCGTCCGCTTCGATTTCCGCCGTCGTCGTCTCGATCTGTTTCCGATAATACGCCTCACCGTGATGGGCAAACTGGCCCATGATCAGCTTAAGCGTGTCGCCGGTAATCTGCTTCTCCTCCTCGCGAGAATAGCGGGTGTTGACGCAGGCGAGTGTGTCGGCTGTCCCTATGATGAACACCAGCAGGATGGAAAGCGCGCGATTCATGTCACGGTAGATCGGTTTGGAGCATAACCCGCCCCAACCGTTCACACAATCGCAATGCCGGATCAATCCCTGGCGAAAGCGCCGGAGCGCGGCTCTGTGAGCCACAGCATCGTTCGAATCCCAAACCACGTTCCTTTTGGATTGTGCGACTTCTGCCTGTGTAAGTTGCTGCGGGTCACAGACCCGCGGTCCGGAGGATATCACCTCGCTGTGTCATTTTCCCTCGGTCGCCAACATTTGGGGTGCCCGCCGCCACGGCGCAATTCCCGGTTTGCACCTGCGCGAAAAATCGCTTTCAATCCGCCCACGTCATGAAACCAATCGCCCGCATCCTGCCGCTGTTCGCGGCTCTCGCCATCTCCAGCAACTCTATCGAAGCCGCTGCGCCAAAGAAGAAAGCCCAGAAAAAGCGACCTGCCCGCGCGCAATCGGTCGGACCCGCGATCAATGAAAACAAGGCGACGCCCGTGAACCGGATTCGCGTGCCTGAAGGATTCAAGGTGGAACTGATTTACTCGGTGCCCGGCACTGACCAGGGTTCCTGGGTCAATCTCGGCCTCGATAACAAGAATCGGATTATTGTCAGCGACCAGTTCGGCGGGCTTTATCGATTCTCGCCACCACCGGCCGGTAAGGCACTCAGTCCGGGTGATATCGAAGAAGTACCGGCCGATATTCGCGCCGTCAACGGAATGCTCTGGGCCTTTGGCGCGCTCTATGTCGGCGTAAATGATTACGAACGCAAGATCGACAGTGGCCTTTACCGGATCACGGATTCCGATGGTGATGACAAGCTCGACAAGGTGGAAAAACTGCGGGCGATGCAGGCCAGCGGTGATCATGGTGTGCACGCATTGCTGCTCTCACCCGACAAGAAATCGATCTACATGATCACGGGCAACAACACCGAAACAACCGAGGCGCAGACTTCCCGGGTGCCGCGCGTCTGGGGCGAAGACCATCTCCTGCCGCGCATGCCCGATGGTCGCGGCCATAATCGCGGCCGCCTCGCGCCCGCAGGTATCATCTACAAGATTTCGCCGGACGGCAAAGACTGGGAAATCGTCTCCAGCGGTTATCGCAACATCTTCGACGGCGCGTTCAACAAGGACGGCGAACTGTTCGCCTACGACGCGGACATGGAATACGACTTCAACACACCGTGGTATCGCCCGACCCGCGTCTGCCACGTGACCAGCGGTTCCATGTTTGGCTGGCGCAACGGCACCGGCAAACGCCCCGAGTTTTATCCGGACAACCTACCGCCTGCCGTGAACATCGGCCCCGGATCGCCCACCGGCGTCACGTTCGGATACGGCGCGAAGTTTCCGGCGAAGTATCAGGACGCGCTCTACATCCTCGATTGGAGCTGGGGCAAGATTTACGCGGTGCATATGAAGCCGGATGGCTCGACTTATACGGGTGTGAAAGAGGATTTCATTTCCGGCTCACCGCTTCCAGTGACGGATGCCGTTATTCATCCGAAAGACGGTGCGATGTATTTTGCCATCGGCGGACGCCGGGTGCAGTCCGGAGTTTATCGCGTGACCTATGTGGGCAAGGAATCGACGGCACCGGCCAAACATCAGCCGCATCGCAGCAAATTGTTTACGCTGCGAAAACAACTGGAAACCTTCCACGGCAAGACGGATCCCAAAGCGATCAAGAAAGCGTGGCCGCACCTCAGTCATCCAGATCGTTTCATCCGGTGGGCCGCGCGTATTGCCATCATGCATCAACCGGTCAAGCAATGGGCAAACAAGGCCCTGAAGGAGAAGGATTACGGCAAACGCGTTGAGGCGCTGCTTGGCCTGGCGCAGGTGACCGGCATTGATCCGTTTCATCGCAAGCCCACCGATCCGCCAATCGACGCGGCCATGGGCAAGAAGATTATCAAGGCGCTTAGCGAAGTCGATTGGAGCAAGTTGAACGATGATCAGCGCATCACCCTCGTCCGGGCCCATCAGATTGCTCTGGTGCGTTTCGATCATCCAGGGCGACAACTGGCCGAGGCCATCCGCGATCAACTCGACCCGCACTTTCCCGCGAACACGTTCGAACTCAACTGGGTGCTATGCGAAACCCTCGCGTATCTTCAGACGCCAAGCGTGGCCTACAAGACCATGAAACTCATCGAGGCCGCGCCGACGCAGGAGGAACAGATGGAATTCGCGCGTTCCCTACGCATGGTGAAAATCGGTTGGACGAAGCAATTGCATACGCAGTACTTTGAATGGTTCCTCAAGGCCGCGAATTACCGGGGTGGTGCCAGCTTCGACAAGTTCATCGAATTCATCCGCAACGATGCCGTGGCCAGCCTCTCGCGAGAAGACAAGGAATCCCTCAAGGAAATCCTCGCGAAACAGCCGGTGAAAAAATCGCCGCTCGAAATGCTGGCCGAGGCCATGGCGGGTCGTTCCTACGTGAAGGAATGGAAACTCGATGAACTCGCGGCCGCCGCCGACACAGGCCTTAAGAACCGCGATTACGCGAAGGGCCGCAAGATGTTCGCCGCCGGCGGATGTTTCGCCTGCCATCGGTTCGCCAACGAGGGCGGCGCGACCGGTCCGGACCTGACCGGTTCTGGCGGGCGCTATTCGGCGCGCGATTTCCTCGACCAGGTTGTGAATCCCAGCAAGGTGATCAATGAACAGTTCGTTCCGATCGAGATTGTGAAGCTCAACGGAGAGAAAATATCGGGAGTGGTGGTCAACCTGAACGGCGACGGCGTGACCGTGAACACCGACATGTTCGATCCGAACCAACGGGTGACCGTGGACCGCAAGACGGTGAAAAGCATCGAGCCGTCAAAGATTTCGCCCATGCCCCAAGGCCTGCTCAACATGATGCACAAAGACGAAATCCTCGACCTCGTCGCCTACGTCCTCAGCGGTGGCAACGCGAAGCACGCGATGTTTCGGAAGTGAACGGGCGTCGCAGGCAGACGAAAAGTAGTCAGTGACCTCTGTAGAGCCGGAGGCTTGCGAGAGGTGGAGCGGCCCATGTCCGTGCGGCCCTGAGGGCATCGGACCACCGGTGCCGCCGGAATTGAAACGGAAGCGCTTTGGACTGCGGTGGCAGAGCGAAGCGCCGACACCGCTTTCCTTGGCGTGTTCCACAATCGTTTGGCTTGGAGCGGGCAACTCGCGGTGGACGCCTGCGGACGCGACGGTGATGTTAGATTTCCCTCCCGCCGTTCACCTGACTCGCGCTCGCTCCCAAAGCGGTGTCGGCGCCCCTTCAGGGCTCTGCCACCGCAGCCCATATGGCTCCAGAACATTCACCGCCCGTTCGCCTCTTCCCGCCTCTGGCCTCAGAACCATCCTATCGATTTTCTTCTCCTCCTCTCATTGTTCGGCCAGCCATCGGCTGTTGGCCGCGCTGCGAAAGCCCCGGTCGGTGCAGACTCCCTTCGGGCGCCCACCGGTGCGTTCCTGCACGCGTTGCACGCTCTCTTGCAGCAGGGTGCTGTCGCTGGCGCTGCATTGGCCCAACAGTTGCCAATCCAGGATGAAGCCCTGCGGGTTTTCGCCGATGAGCAGTTGGCGGCCGAATTCGACTTCCGCGCCGGCTTTGCCCCGCACGAGGACCTGGGCATCGGGCTCGTAAAGGCTGAGGATCTTCTGGGCGTTGGGCACGGGACGTTCGCCGATGATGCGTTCGTGGGCTTGCCCGATGGCGGCGGGGAGTTGTTCGCGGATGCGGGCGATGATCTGGCGGATATGGCCGGCTTTGAGCTCGCCCACGGGGCCGTGTTGTTCGATGAGGTCGCGGTGTTTGCGGGCGTGGCGGCTGACGCATTGGCTGAGTTTCTTCATCCGGCGCAGGATGGCTTTGCGCGTTTTCTTCCCGTCTTTTTGGCGGCGGCTCTACGTCATCTCAATGGCCATGATATTGACGCGGCGAAGGAATTCGGCCGGGGGACGCATGCGGTTCTTGAGGCCGTTCTTGCGGGCGAGGTTGCAGCGCAGTGCCTGACGGACGTTTCGCTCAAAGCGCCGTTGGGCCTTGGCGGCGGGTTCTCTGGAGCAGGCACCCAACCAAACCTGGCGTTGTTGGTTCACCTGCTCCTGCTCCACGCCGCTGAGCCGGAGCAGCTCGTCGATGCGTTCGAGCTGACGCGTGTATTCGAGGAAGTCGGCGCAACCGATGACGCGGGGAAGGGTTGGACAGAGTTCGGGCTGAAAGGCTAAGGTGCGGGCCGGATCGCTTGGCAGTGTTCGTAGCACGGCCAATAATAACGGTCCTCTTTAGGAACAAGGGACCAAATTCGTGTCCCTTGTTCCTTTTTTTCGGCTTCCGAAAATTGCGCAAACCCTTACCTGCGGACGAACGATATTCGCCAGTCCCTTTTGGGAAAGGCTCTATTTAACGATGTGGCTAAATTTGTACATTTTTTAATTCAGAAATCTTCTTCTCCTACCCCATTTAAAATCACACCCTGCTTGAACATTTCGGCCTGACGGGGCGAAATGATAAAGCGGTTCGCGCTGG
>CALBIE010000319.1 GCA_937893495.1 uncultured Verrucomicrobiales bacterium
CATTGACACAAACTTTCAGGGTCTTAAGACATTGGGCAGTCCCACTAACCCTGATATCAAATGATTAGATTCAACTGCTCATCCTGCGGGATGAAAATGAAGGTGGAGCCCGAGTACGCGGGTCTCGAAATCGAGTGCCCGGGCTGCAACACCCGCGTGACTGTACCGGCTGAATCGGCGGCACCAGCCCCCGCGCCAAAGGAAAGCGAAGAAACCTTCAAGACTCAGGCTTCCACCGTGCCAAAGCGGGAAATCCCCGTGCGCGAAGGTTGGGCGGAATCCGATCCAACCAATCCGAATACCGGACTGGCAATCGGCATTGGTATCGGTATCGCGATCCTCATCTGGGTCATTGGATTCGGATTGAAAGGGGTTTCCATCTTTGTTTTCGAAATCCTCTTCAAACGGGGATGGGTGAATTACGCTGAAACAATCTGTTTTGGCTGGGGAGCCGCTATCCTGATCTTGAAAGTTGGTAAACTGAAACATCAGCGCAAGGCGATGGCGCTCGACATTATGCCGGATGAATTGGGCCGCGAGATCAATCGCGATAACGTCGGTAAATTCATCGACTACATCTACGAAATTCCCGGCAAGTTGCGCGACAGCACCATGGTCAATCGGATTCGCAAGGGGCTCGAACTCTTCGAATCCCGCCAGGCCAATGCCGAAGTAGCCACGATGATGGAAAACCAGTCGAACATTGACGCCATTCGCATCGGGGGCAGTTACAATCTCGTCAAAATCTTTGTGGCCATCATTCCCCTGCTCGGCTTTATCGGAACGGTTCTCGGTCTCTCGTCAGCCATTGGTGGTTTTTCGGGCGTCATGGGTGGTGCGGGCAATGACATCAACAAATTGATGGATTCACTTGGCGGCGTGACTGCAGGCCTGGGCACTGCGTTCGATACCACCCTGCTCGGCTTGCTTTACAGTATCATCCTGCTCGTCCCGGCGAACACGCTGCAAAAGATTGAGGACGACAACCTCAATCACATTGATAACTACTGCAACGAAACGTTAATGCCACGCCTGAACGACGGTGGCAACGTGGCCGGTGGTGACATGGGCGGTTTTCTCGACATGCTGGTTTCCGCATTGGTCCGGGCTCAATCTCAGTTCCTCGGCGGCATCAACAAGGCGGCCGAGACGGTTAAAGAGCAGAGTACGTTCCTGGAGAAACGGGCCGAGGAAAACCAAAAAGTGGTTAACGAGACCTTTCAGAAGACAATTGGTGAGTTATCCGCCAAGGCGAACACCGGCATCGCAGAATTGCTCAAAAATACCGAAGTCAGCATCGGGCGCCTTTCCGAATCGACAAAGAACACTGACAAGCACCTCACCGACCTCGGGGCGAGCGTCAAAACTGCTTCGACCCATGTCGGCTCACTGGAAAAGAACTCTCGGGAACAGCAGCAACTCTTCCAGAACACCATGCGCGATTCAATCAAGCTCGTGCAGGAGGAGAGTTCGAAGGTCCTCAAGGAGACTATGAAAGCGGCGGTGGACGAGACCTCCCGCACGCTGGAAAACATGGTCAAGCCAGCCGCCGACCAATTGAACAAATTGGGGGAAAGTGTCGAACGGGCTACCAAGCACGTCGAGGAAATGGAGCGCCGCTCGGGCGAGCAACAGGAACGCATTCAGAAGTCCCTGCAAGACGCTATTGCAAAGGTGCAGCAGGAAAGCGGAAGGGTCCTCGAGGATACCATGAAGAATGCGGTTGACCGCACTCAGAAAGCGCTGGAAGACATGAACCGCGCTGCCACTCAGGAAATCTCGAAAATGGGTCAAACCGTCAGCACCGCATCCGAGCAGGCCGGAAATCTCGGCCGCATTGCTCAGGAGAATCAGTCGAAACTACAGGAAGCCATCAGCGAATCGATGCGGGCCATGCAAAGCGAAGCCGTTAAATCGCTCAACGAAACCATGCGTCCGGCTATTCAGGAGATTTCCAAACTCGGTGAATCAATCCGAGGGGCCTCGGAACAGACCGGGAACCTTGGTCGAATTGCGCAGGAGAACCAATCGAAACTCCAGGAAGCTCTCTCTGAATCGACCCGCAAGATGCAGGCCGAAGCGATTAAGTCCCTGCAAGAGACCATGCGGCCAGCCGTTCAGGAAATCTCCAAGATGGGTGAAACGGTCAAGTCTGCCACCAGCCAGATGGCCGAACTCGGCACGACTGCCAGGGACAGTCAGGCGAAGATCGGGCAATCGATATCCGAGGCGGTCAACAACATGCAAAAGGAAACGATCAACGCCACGCGCGACACGATCAAATCCGCTGCCGACAGTGTTGCTTCTCTGGGTGATACGATTAAATCGATCACTGGCAATATGGAAACCCTTGCACAGCAGGCGCAGGACAATCAGTCCAAAATTTCCGAATCAATGTCGCAGGCCATCGGCCAGATGCAAAGCGAGACGCAGAAAGCGCTCGCGCAAACCGTTGCGACGGCCGGCACCAACCTGGGTGATCTGAGCAAGGGCATCAACAGTCTCAATGAGATATTGAGCAAACTCGGTGGTAAGCAAATCGTGGTTGAGACGAAGAAAAAAGGATTTTTCGGTTGATCCCAACAGATCCGACATAAATTCAACTCACACAAAAACGCCTTTATTTGTCAGAGAATTCTGCCAATATGGCCAGATAGATTATGGCAACACCCAAGAAAGATGACGGTCCGGGTATTTCGCTCTTCCCTTTCCTGAGCATTCTCGCCTGCCTTTCCGGGTCGATCATTGTCATTATTTCAGCCCTGAGCATGGTCCAGGCAATGCGAGCCCGCGGAGCCATCGAAAAAGAAAATCCGCTCGCCAAGGAGTATCTTGAGCTTCAGGCCCAAAACTCCGATTTGCTCGATATAGCGGAAAAGCTCGAGCAAACGGAGCGCTACAAGGAGCAATTGGAAGTTCTCGAAGAACAGAAAATCACCCTGTTGAACATCCTCCAGGGACGGGAATCCGAGGCCGACTCCAACAAACGCCTCCAGAAACTCGTTGAGGATGTAAAAAAGGAAATTGCCGAGATTCAAGAAGACATCCGGGCGGAGAACGCAACTATCGCCAAGCTGAAGGAAGAAATTGAGAAACGTAAAATCGATCCAATGGATATACGGCAAATCATCGTGCGCCCTGCGGGATCCGGCGTGATTTCGGGGAAAAAACTTTATGTTGTTGAAGCGAACGGCGGCGCACTGGTTCTCCACAAGAACAACACCAACAAGGTGACCATCGCCATGGGAACGATTGGCGTGAACAAGGAGTACAATCAGTTCCTCTACGAAGCAGCCCTTAATCGGTATTCGCTACTCTTGTTTCTGGTGCGTGGTGATGGTTGGAACACCTACCTCCGAGGCGCCGGTTGGGCAGAGGATAAATTCAAGCTTTCAACGACCAAGGTCCCCGTGCCCGGCAAAGGCATCATCAATCTGAGTAACTTTGAGAAATACATGAAGTGAGTCAGATTCACTTGAGCTGCAACACTTAATCGACTCAAACCATGGCTAAGAAAAAACGCGAAGACACTGGTATCAACATGGACGTCATGATGGACAGCATGA
>CALBIE010000320.1 GCA_937893495.1 uncultured Verrucomicrobiales bacterium
CCAGGGCGTTGGGAAATTGGGTTCCCTGACCCGGGGTTGCATTCGCAGGCTCATTTACCGCCGGCTAATTTCTATTGCCCCTCCCGGGGCCAATCGTCTGCTCCGACCTGGCTGGCCCTTTCCGGCGTCTTGTTGGCAGCGGGTTTTGGCGTCTGGTTTTTTGAACGGAATCGGAATCCTGATCAATTTTGCGGAAAATCCCTCCAGGGGCTGGGAAACGGATTCTGGTGGTCGGCCGTCACCATGACGACGGTAGGGTATGGTGATCGGGCTCCGATTACTTTGGGCGGACGTTTCATCGCCTTGGTCTGGATGTTCACCAGCAGCATCCTTATATCGGGTTTCACCGCCACCCTGGCATCGTCTCTCACCGTGCAGAGCATGGGCGATTCAATCAAATCGCCCGCCGATCTGCCGCGTTACCGGATTGCCGCGTTGAAGGGGTCCACCAGCGAGGGGGAGCTGGCACCTGCCTGGACGGTGGAGCGCGCGCGTGGAGAGTTGATCGTTGTCGAAGAACGAATCGGGAAACTTCCGGCAACGCCGCCTGAGGGCTCCTCGGATCAGCGCTTAAGCGCCAGCCTGGAGCGGCGGATGGCTTTGCTCACCGAGTACGTTCAAACGGGGGCAATGCCGGATCAGCTCAAGGAAATTCGGAGTGGACTTCCGGACCGCAAGGCCAATGCGGAGAAATAAATCGCAGAGGCGGCTCCGCCACCGAGTCTCCCGTCTACAATCGACAACACCGGGTTCGAAAAACGGAGAGGCGAACTTGCAGTCGAGCGGGATCGGGCTACTTCGTTGCGCAAGCTTGCCAGCGACCGACAAACCCGCCGTGACCGGCTCCCGGAATTGATTGCCTCCACTCGCGAGCGCAAGGAGGAAGCCGCCCGGCGCGCCGTCCAGATCGAGAGCGAAGCGGACACCGTTCGCGACGGAACCCGATCGGCAGGTGCATCAACTTCGGTTGGAGAATCCGCGATTGGACGAAGCCATCGCCGAAAAACTGTTTGGTGTGCTTCAGGACGAACAGACACTGGCCCGGGATCGGGAGCCGGTCCGCAGACAGGCAGTTGGCGCTGCTCGAGAACCGCTTTGAGCTCTACGGCCGGGCATTGGCTGTCTCAATGGAATCCGATCGGCAACGAACTCAGGAAAAGTTGGATCGACTCGAGAAACTTGCAATCGAAGCCGGTTCGACTGAGGAACGACTGTTGGCCGGATGGGAAGCAGACTTGGTCATAGCCAGGGTAAATCAGGCGGAGGTGCAGTCCTGGCTTATTTCCATGGCTCAGAAAACAACCGAGCAGGAGAAACGCAAAGCCTCCGAGGTGGAGGAGATGGCGGGGCTCAAAGAGTTGCTCACCCGGGTCGGCGCAGGTGGCGGAGCGCATTACCCTCACCCTGCGCCAAATTAAGACCCGGCGACAACACCTGGAACAGCTGATCGATCGGGAGTTTGTGAACCAAATCAACCGGTATCGTTCGAGGCGGATCACGGTGGAGTCTCTGCTGTTCGATCCAGCCTCACGGAGGCCATCGCCAGTGGACAGAGTTTTCAGACGGTCGCCCTGGATCGTGAGGAGAATCTGGATGAAATGGAACGGTTCATTCGCTCTAAAAGCTTTTTCATTCGCGACGGCCTGCCGCTTACACAGTCCGCTCTGGCAAAGATTGGCCGTGAAATCGCCCTTCTGGCCGCCTGGCCACGGGAACTGGCTTCGAAATCCATGCGCGCCCGTCTCGTCGATGCCGTGAGAGGACCCACCGCTTTCCTCTACGGGTTGCTCCTGTTTCCTGTGCTGCCGATCGTTTTGTACAGGACTCGGCAACGTCTGCGCGGTTTTATTCCCTCGCCTTCCCTCAAGATGACGATTCTGATCGGCTGAACAAGTCCATCAATCGGAGATTCAATGAGCGCAACATCAACATCCCGTTCCCTCAGCGCGAATTGCATATTCGGACTGAAAACGGGAAGCCGGCAGGGGATGGATCTGGTCGACCCGAAGCCTGATCGGGAAAGTCCGCAACGTGAGGGAGGGGACTGATTGCCCGCTTCATAAACGCTGATTCACGCCAATAAAAAAGGAGACCGGGTTTCCCCGGCCTCCCTTGATGAATTGCTGAATCGGATTATTTCCGGACTGCCCGGTAGAACTTCTGAGTTCCCGCCGGGGTAACCGTGATCGATCCGTTTCCAGTGACATCGGTGTAGGTTCCGTTCACCGTGTCCGAGGCCTGCAGGGTTCCTTCGAACGTGATCACGAACTTGCCCTGTCCGCGGGCAACCTTGAGGGCTGGAGGCGTCGTGGGGATGCCACCCTTCAGGATCTCCAGAGTGACACCGTCCAGAATGGCGTTGGTGTCATTGATGACGTCGGGAAGAGCGGCGAGACCGGCGGGCCCATCGCCAATGATGGTCATCTTGTCACTGTGTGTTACGAACTCCGCTGAGATGACCGCGCCGGAGGCGGTGTTGTTCACGCCTTCCTGGATATCGGCGGGGATGAAGGCCTCGGCAATGAGCACGCCATCGACCGAAACGTTGAAGCCCCGACCGCCGCAGCACTGTTCGAAGAACAGGAGCTGGAGCTTGTAAGTGCTTTCCGGAACCAGGCCGCTGAGTTCGACCCTCCAAACCGGGTCGAAACGGATCGACGATGCGACCTTGGCGATGACCTTGTCGTTCTCGGTGTCACCGTATTCCGGATTATTCCAGGCTGGGATATTGTTTGCGGCCGTTACCTTGATTCCGGGAGCGGTGTCCGCGGTGAAGTCGGCGTCTCCAGCCTTGCCTGCGGCACCGGCTGAACTGACGTTGAAGGCATAAAGGAAGTTGCCCTGCAAGTCCAGGCCTTCGCCTGGGTCGCCTCCGAAGAAGCTTTGAATCACGATGTTGCTGACCTCCGTTGCCTTGGTCGATTTTAGCGGATCGGTTCCTCCGGAAACCTCTTTTCCGTCGCTCACTCCGTCGCCGTCAGTGTCAATTTTCAGCGGATCGGTATGGTAGGTCAGAACCTCGGCACCGTCTGTCAGTTCGTCTTTGTCGGTATCCGAGACGAGGGGATTCGTTTTATAGGTGGCCTCTTCGGAGTCCTTCAGACCGTCGCCATCCGTGTCCGAGTTGAGGGGGTTCGTTCCGCTCGCTTTTTCGACGGAATCGGACAATCCGTCCAGATCGGTGTCCGCGACGTTCGGATCGGTGCCCAGGGCGTAGCCGTCCGCGTTGGAGAGGCCGTCATTGTCCGGGTCACCGTTGCCGTCCTGGCTGAGATTTCCGAAATACAGTTTCTCCCATTCGTCCGGCAGGCCGTCGTTGTCGGTGTCCGTTTTGCCGGCCATCTTCTCGACCGTCACGGCGTTGAGGATCGCGTTGTGATCGCTGTAACGCGGGGTGGCGGTGCGTCCGTCCAATCGGATGACCAGCGTGCTAGTCCTCGCGAAATGAATGCGGGTAATGACCGCCTCCTGGGTGCGGATATTGATTCCGCCCTGGACGATTCCAGGGTTGAAGTCGTCCACCACGAGCTGTTCGTTGAAGAAAACATCGAACCCGCGGTTGCAGCAGGCTTCGCCGAAGGCCAGCTGCACTTTGTATTCCCCACCGATTTCGAGGTTTTCCAGAGTCAGAACCACGTCGGGCCGATCGGCGTCGCCGGCGGCGCTGTACCGGATGCTGCTCGTGGCTGCTGCCAGTGCGAGATCGTCATCCGTCTCTCCGTAGTTCACGCCGTACCATCCTCCGATGGTAAAGCCGGCCTCCAGATTGACGCCGGGCACTTCGTCTGCCAGGAGCGGTTCGAACAATGCGTCTCGTACCTGGACCCAGGCCTCATCCCCGGCCCCGATCGCGAATGCGTAAATAAATTCCCCGTCCAGATCCAGGCCTTTTCCGGGCGCAGCGCCTGTCACAACACCGATCGAGGTCAGGACGGGTTTGCTTTTGGCGTTTGCCGGGTCGGTCCCCAGGGCGACTTCCTGGGAATCAGACACGGTGTCCCCATCGGAATCTGCGAGGGTCGGGTCGGTGTGGTGAATGGTGACCTCCGCACCGTCCTGGAGTCCGTCGCCGTCGGTGTCACGGGTGTTCGGATCGGATTTGTGCATGCCGATTTCGTCGCCATCGGTTAGCCCGTCTTCATCGGAATCGGATTGGGTGGGATCGGTTCCCAGTGTCAACTCCTCCTGAGTGGTTAACCCGTCCTGATCGGGATCGCCTGCGGGATCGAGGCTGGAGTAAAGGTGTTTGCCACCGAGATAACCAACAACGGCGGCTCGCTCAGCGGAGGTGAGGGCACGATTGTAAATGAGGATTTCTGAGATGTCGCCCTTCATCTTGGTCACGTTGTCCTGTCGCGACCCCACGATCAGGTCCGTGTCGGCGTCCCCAAGCACGCTGATGTTGATGTTTCCCCCTCCGGTCTCTGCCCCCTTGTAGTAGTGCGTCAGTTTGCTTCCGGCCATGTCCCAGCCCGCGATCACGAACTCGTTCGCCGGAAGTGCCCTGCCACCGTCGGCGGAACCGTTCTTTCCGGTGCCGTCGCCGCGGTAGGCACGGGGAATTCCGGTGTTGGGCAGGGCATACCAATCATTGGGCGCGGGCTGGTTGACCTGTGTCTTGGCCCAAACGGCGCGGTAGGTTGCGAAGTCATCAAACCGCACCACGTAGAATGTGGTGATGTCGCCAGCGATTGAAAGGCTTTCCGAGTCAAAAGCCGTAAGATAATCAGGAAGATCCGCGTCACCGTCGAAACGAACGGCTGGTTTCCCGTTGCCGCCGTCACTCACGAGCGTCGGCTGTAGGTCGACATCCGATTGGAGAGCGTCGTTGCCCTTGCCAGACTGGTCCTTCCACGCGGAGACTTTCCCGCCAGAGGCGGTGACGCCGGCATCGGCTTTCAGCCAGAACTGGAGGCCGTCGGTCACGGTCAGGGTCTGAGCCGAGGTTGGTGCGGCTGCGCACAGGGACAAGAACACCCCGAGGAGACTGGATTTTATTGTTTTATGGTTCATAGCATTGGTTTGTAGAAATGGAACAAGAGCTCAACGGAGCTGTTGCCGGGCAATCCTGATGGGAACGAGAATTGAATATGGGAATAGCTGAAACTTGTCAATGGAATGCCAAGATTCGGCTCTGGTTCACGACCGGGAAGAGCCGTTCATGCGGTGGAGAGTATATCGAACTCTCCCAGCCTTACCGTTGGATTCCGGAGTTTGCGGAGCATCAGGCGTCTGCAAAAAAAGGCCGGGCTCCCAAGGAAGCCCGGCTTGATTCGTTTTTATTGGATTTCGAGCGGGAATCAGTGCACCCGGAAAAATCTCGGTGCTCCGGACGTCTGGGTCGTGTAGGGGCTCGAGGCGTTGCTCACTGCAGACCATTGTCCGGATCCCAGATCGGAGGTGGATTGCAGGGTGCCTCCGCCTTCCCAGGTAATGGTCAGCTGACCGCCCGTCAGTTTGGCGACAAGAGTTGTCTCTGTTGGTCCCGGGGTGATTACTTCCACGGCGGGAGTCATCATGAAGAAGTTCAAAACCGGATTGCCGGAAACGATGGTTGCTCGCAGAGTGGTTTCGCCACTGAGTGTCAGCGCCTGAAGTACTCCGGAATCACTGGTCAAGGGAACCCAGCCGTAACCTCCGCCGCTTTGCGACTTGAAGGATCCGAGTTTTTGCGTGGTTTGATTGGCCTGTTTTGCGCTTGAAGTGACCCGATCCAGTTGAACTTCGAAACTGCCGCCACTTGCACGGAGGTAGAGGTTCGCGTCGCCGATTGTGAAGTTGCGCGTGTAGTTCAACCACTCACCCGGTTCCGTGTTGTCCACGCTGAAATCGGCGTCGGGATCATTCGCGTATTTGGCGCGACCGGCTTCGTTGGTATTCGGAATGGTGTTTGGCATGTTTCCGATCCCCGGATACCGCAAAGCAAGGTCATTGTTGAGATCAAATTCCGCTGAAAGTTCATGGAAATCGATTCCTTCGGTATCCATCCCGGTGCCCGTATTGAAGTAGTCGTTCCCAGTGAACGGAAGGCCGGGGTTGTTGATGAATCCACCCCGATCGAAATTCCACGCTTCGGCTTCGAATGTGGGATTGTTGTTCGAGAATGTGTTGAAAGAAAGCAGGCCCGTGAGAGTCCCGCCACCGGATCCGCGCACGAGTACTTCGCCGGTGTAAACCCGGTTTTCCTGCAAGGTCTTGAGTGCCACGGTCCATTGCTTTTCGGTTCCTGTTATCTCCAGAGCTGCCGAATAGTCGACACCATTGAGCACGACCTTGATGTTTTCCTTGGGGATCGATCCGTCTGTGGTTGCGCGGAATTTAATGCCGTCGGAGGGACTGACGTTGGAGGCCGCGATGGCCGGAGTGAGGTCGAGGATGTCCAGCTTCTCGCTGATGGCGCCGGTAGGTGGAACAACGCCGAATTTGACCCGGTAATAGTCGACATCCAGCGCGGAGCTCTGCGGAGTCGCGGTGGAGCCCATGGCGATGTAGCTGCCTCCGAAATCGGAACCCGGTCCGGACGTCACCTTGAAAACATTCGGTGTCAGGTTGCCGTCCACGTAGATCGAGGCAACGTGCGTGCCGACGTTCGCTGAATCCTTTTCGAGTGTGATCCAGATGTCATGCCATTGGGTGGGGTCGAAGGGAATGATGTTGGCTCCGTCTCCCTGACCGAAGTTGACGGCATCGGACGTTGTGTTGCCGTTGAACTCATTAAAACTCAGACCTGTAAAACCAGTCGGTCGATCCGTTGGATTGCCTCCCGGGGTGTCCGATGCGGTTGTGAAGGAGAACGCAATGGCACCTCCTGCAGTCTGCTTGATGACAAAGTTCCCTTTGCCTCCATCGGAGGTCACGTATCCGTCGCCGGTTTCCGGATAGGGCTGGATGCCGTTCGCTTCCTGTCCATCCCGATGCAATGAATCCAGTGGTCCGGATGTGGGAATGCGCGCCCGGAAATTGAGGGTCACCCCATCGTCCAGTACGGTATCTGTTGCGCCATTGGCGGACAGATCGTGACCCAGGTAAAGCTTTCGGTTCGAGGATGGGTCTGCGTATCCGTAGTCGCGGGGATCGCCTGTGTCCTGGATGCGCAAATAATTGAGGTTGCCCTCGGTCACGACCATGGCACCTCCGGGACGATTGGCGTCGCCGAACTCGCCGCCGATGCCAGAGCCATCCCATTCATCCGAACCATTGTCGTGACTCCAGGTGCCGTCCAACGAGGCAAACCCTTCTCCGGGCGCTGCGTAATTTCCTTTGTCACCCTCGAAAGCGTAATCCCAGTTTCCGGCAATGGGGCCGAAGGTGCGGGCTTTCGGAGCGACAGCTCCATACTTGACTCCAAAGAAATCAATATCCAGAGCCGCATTCTGAGGCGTCGCTGTGGCACCCATGGCGATGTAACTTCCTCCGAAATCCGACCCCGGACCCGAGGTGATTTTGAATACCAGAGGTGAGTCGTTGCCGTCGATATAGAAGTTTACAACATGCGTTCCGACATTGGCGGTGTCCTTCTGAATGGTGATCCAAAACTCGTGCCAAACGGTTGGATCAAACGGGATGACATTGGCACCGTCGCCCTGACCAAAGTTTACGGCGTCAGAAATCGTGTTGCCGTTGAATTCATTAAAACTGAGACCTGTAAAACCGGTCGGTCGATCGGTTGGATTTCCTCCGGGAGTGTCCGTTGCAGTTGTCAGTGAAAACGCGATCGCGCCTCCCGCCGCCTGCTTGATGACAAAGTTCCCTTTGCCACCATCGGACGTTACGTATCCGTCACCCGTTGCCGGATAGGGCTGGACGCCGTTTGCCTGTTGTCCATCCCGATGCAGGGCATCCAGGGGCCCGGAATTTGGAATCCTGGCTCGAAAAATCAATGTGATACCATCGTCCATGATGGTATCGGCGGCCCCGTCATTTGTTAAATCGTGGCCCAGATAGACTTTTCGATTCGAGGAAGGGTCCGCGTAGCCATAGTCCCGTGGATCCCCCGTGTCCTGGATTCGAAGATAGGTCGCGCCCCCTTCGGTGATCACCATGGCACCGCCGGGACGATTGGCATCGCCGAACTCGCCGCCGAGCCCCGAGCCATCCCATTCGTCGGAACCGTTGTCATGACTCCAAGTTCCGTCCAGAGAAGCGAAACCGTCGCCGGGTGCCGCATACGCGGCCGCGTCTCCTGCATACAGATAGTTCCATCCCCCATCGGGTGGGCTGAAAGCCAATTGCGCCGTCAGGGGAGTTGTCAATGCTGTGAGCAGTAGGCCTGCGGTCCATTTGGCACAGGAAGACCGCATTCGTTTGGTGGTTTTCATCGTGGTCGTTTGATATTTCTCGACTGGGTCAACTTTTCGTGATGGGCACAAGGCTCCGTTGAAAAGCATGTTTGTTATAGGGATTGGCTGAGCCTCCTCTGTATGAAAGAGCCCGCATCGCGTCAAGCCTCAAATTGGACTCCTACTCCCAAAAAAAGGCGCAACCTGCCACGAGGCGCGGGTCTAAATCCTGATAATACGAAGTCAAATAGGATGAACAAACGGTATCAATAGTAAGGGCTGGCATTGGCCTGCATTGCCTGGAGACGTTGGTTGTGCCGGGGAATTGAGATATTCTCCAGGCGGCCCCTCTGGATGAAAACGGTCGAGGCCATTTCAAGGGCATTCCGAGGCTGACGGCCGGACCGGAAACAGACTCTGAAGGAAAGGTCTCGTTCCTCCAAAGAACGCGAGAGCCACTGTGGTCGGGACGAAGCTTTTCGTGCGAAATACACGGACCATTTGCCGGTTGGTTGCAGACTGCAAGATCCTTCCGCTCGCCAAGCGGCATGGATTCTCGCGTAGTCCGGCCAAACGCCCTTGCTTTGCCCAGGTAAGTCTCCGAACGTCGCATTGGCTCGCAGTTAGCTGGAGGAAGAGAAGGTAATTAAGTTTTCCGTGCCTTTGCCTGAACCGGAGATTCTGATCAGCACGACGAAGGAGAAACTGGGCATGGTGAGTGGTATTCGGGCGACCGACACACGCAGGATCAGGTCTGAATCACTTCGACCAGTCCGACCTCCAGCGCATGAACTGGCAGCCGCGTGTCCAGCGTTGCGAGACGACCGGAATTTCGGCGGGCCACTTCCACCAGCCAGGCATCGTTGACTTGTTGATGGCCAATCGCGCGGGCGTAGACCGCAGGGGCATCCGCTGTCGGCGAGGTCCAGAACTGATGGGATTTGATCCCGGTCCATTGCTGGAGCAACGTGGCCGCCTCTTGCGGCGTGACCGCGCCAGCGGTGTAAGCTGGATTGGAGGAAAGCCGGATGAAGCCAAGCTGTGTGAAGGCGCAAGTGGCCCATCCCCTCCTTGCTCCGGCGGCGAACCAGGAGTGAGCCTGCGCGTGATGCTGATGGTTTGGCCAGGCAAGTGCCAGCAGGACATTTGTGTCCAGCAGGGTGGCCTTCATGTGGCATCCTCCGCGAGCAACTCCTTGGCGCGGCTACTGGGAATGATGTCGGCATCGGGTTGAACCTTGAAGACCGGCAATCCGTTCTTCGTGGCGCTCTCGGTGGAAGCTCGCAGCCCTCGCCGGGCGAGTTGGGAAAGGACCTGGCCCAGTTTCTTGCCCGAAGCCTCGGCCTGGGCTTTCGCGGCCTTAAAAACATCCTCATCCAAAGTCACGGTGGTTCTCATGCGCTGATACTGTGATACAGTGATGCCGAACAATCAAGTCTCGCGTCGGCTTGAAATGCTCGCGCGTGAACGTGCTCCTGCTCAAACCCGACACGCCGATCGGAACGATGAAGGAAAATTCCGGGACGGTGAGTTTTATTCGCGGACCGCGGGTGCAAGACAGAATTCTTCGAACCGTTGCTTCCATTGGCTTATTTGGAAA
>CALBIE010000321.1 GCA_937893495.1 uncultured Verrucomicrobiales bacterium
GGCTTCTGAAGAGAAGGGGGGGGGTATCACGTCGTCGGATTGTACCGACTTCTAAGTTTCTTCGCGTTGCAGCGGTTGATTTCCGCTGCAATCGGTGATTTTGAAGGTTTTCATCGATGTTGGATACACACATCAACGGGTCATAAACCGGTTCTTGACTATTGCTGCAAGGGTTTCGGTTTCCCGTTGGTCCGGTCTTCGATTCCCGTCAGTCACAAGGAAAGCGGCGCGGCAGCGCACGCACTCCACGACCTGGCGGAAATCCGTGCTTGCTGTTCGAACTGGATTCGCAGCCAGAGGTGGAAAGCCACGGATGAAACACGGCGAGCCAAGCCGGAGCGATACGAAGGTGGCGGAGAGAAGGTTTCTTTGGGACGAGCCCCCTCGTTCCTCTTCGCACTCCTGCGTCGCGGGGAGAGATTTCACCAAAACCAAGTTTCGCGCCTTGAACCCCTAAACTGTAGCAGCCGACGTCAGGAGGCTCTGACTTTTTTCGCCAGATATTGTGTGAGCCTCCGGACGTCGGCTGCTACCCGGTTCATGGAGAGGATGCCAGCGCAACGTTCAATTCTTTTTTGTTGCAACAAAGATTCGCGTGATTTTTGTAAGGGTAATGAATGCCCTGCTTGATTCATTCACCGTTTGAAAACCCGGGACTTGGATTCGCACCGTTGTCTATTTTGTGCATGTCCTCTAATTTCACAGTCGAATCGAGGACGACGGCGAGCACGACGGATGAGAAAGGGCTCAGTCGGCACGCTTTCACACAACCGTTCCCGCGGGTGTGACCGCGTCCGACAGGTTGGCTTCTGCTTGATGGCGAGGTTTAGTCGCCTTTTCGGGCACCGGCGGTCCCGCTGAGGAATTCCAGAAAATTGATCAATTGGGCTTTCATCTCCCCGCGAGGGACAATGGCATCGATCAAGCCGCGGTCCATCAGGAATTCCGCCGTTTGGAAACCCGGAGGCAACTCTGCCTGCGTGGTGTCCTTGATGACGCGCGGGCCGGCGAAACCGATCATGGCACCGGGTTCTGCGACTATTAAATCGCCCACACTCGCGTAGCTGGCCATGACGCCTGCCGTAGTCGGATGGGTGAGCACGCTGATGTAAGGCAGTTTCTGTTGGGCGTGGTAGGCAAGTGCGGCGCAGGTTTTAGCCATTTGCATGAGGCTGAACAGACCTTCATACATCCGTGCTCCTCCGCTGGCGGAAATAACGATCGCGGGCAGGCGCATTCGGGTGGCGGCTTCAATTGACCGGGTAATCTTTTCTCCCACAACCGAGCCCATTGATCCTCCCAGAAAACTAAAATCCATCACTGCGATGGAAACTTCGTGCGTCCCGATTTTTCCCAGACCGGAAATGACTGCATCCTTGCGTCCCGTTCTTTTCTGATGGGCAGCAAGTTTGGAGGTATACGTTGCGACTCCGGTGAACTTGAGGATATCCACACTGGTCATGTTCGCATCCATTTCAGTAAACGAACCTGGTTCCAGCAAGGCGTCCAGGCGTTCACGGGCATCGATCGAAAAGTGATGACCGCATTTCTGGCAGACCTCAAACGTGTTCTCGAGTTCCTTGTCGTAAAGCAGTTCTGAACAACTCGGACATTTCGTCCAGAGTCCTTCGGGGATTTCGCGTTTTCGGCCGCGGCCTTCGCCAATCTTCGGTTTCTTCAGGAAACTCGTCTCGCTTGAAGCCGGGGGCGGGGTCACGGCTGGCTGCACCGAATCCACGTCGGGAACTTTGTGGGTTACGGATCGCTGGTTGCCCATAGTCAATTTACAATTCGCACGATGTCGAATCGCCGGAATTCTTCCATTTTTACGGCGTAGTCGAAAGAAAAAATTGATGGCGAATACTGCGCAATTTGGTGATCAAGCGATGGATTCAAGCAGTTGCGGCCAATGCCGCAGCGGCATCTACCTTGTGCCCGTTTTCGTTCAACGTCTGACAAAGGGCCGAAAGGAGCAGGCGGACATTGTCGCGGGTGGAAGTGGCGCCCATCAGGCCGACGCGCCAGATCTTGCCTTTCAGCGGGCCGAGCCCGGCACCGATTTCGATATTGAAATTGTTCAGTAGCGCTTTGCGTATGACAGCTTCGTCCACACCCGTCGGCACGCGGATTGGATTCAGTTGCCATAGTTGGTAGCCTTCCTGTGCGGCCAGTTCGAGTCCGACGGCCGAGAGTCCGGAACGGAGTGCCAGATGATTCTGTCGATGACGGCGCCAACGATTTTCAAGACCCTCTTCGAGAACTTCCTTGAGGGCCGCGTGCAGCGCATAGTTCATCGAGATGGGGGCGGTATGATGATAGACTCGTTCTTCTCCCCAATACCCGGCGAGCAAGTTCACGTCGAGATACCAACTCTGCACTTTGGTTTTTCGATGCGAGGCCACTTTCATTGCGCGCGGGCTGAAGGACACGGGCGCAAGACCCGGCGGGCAACTGAGACATTTCTGCGTGCCGCTATAAATCGCGTCGATGCCCCATTCGTCGATTTTTACCGGGGAACCACCCAGGGAAGTCACTGCGTCGATCAGGTAAAGCGCGCCGGCTTTTTTGACCACTTTGCCGATTTCGGCGACGGGACTTTCCGCACCGGTGCTGGTTTCCGCATGCACGACCGCGACTACTTTGGGATTACTGACTTTCCTGAGAGCTTCCTCGATTTGACCGGGTTCGATAATCTGTCCCCAGGGCGCTTCGACTTTGGTGACGCGAGCGCCGCAGCGTTCGGCAACATCAACCATCCGCCCGCCAAAGGCCCCATTGACGCCGACGATGACTTCATCACCTGGTTCAATCAGGTTGACGAAACAGAATTCCATCCCCGCGCTGCCGGTGCCGCTGACGGGAAAGGTCATCTCGTTTTTCGTCTGAAAAACCATGCGGAGCATTCCTTTGATTTCCTCCATCATCTTGATGAAGGAAGGATCAAGGTGGCCGACCAACGGCTGTCCTATTGCTTTTAAAACCGATGGGGCGACATTGCTCGGTCCGGGTCCCATCAGGACTCGCTGCGGTGGCGTAAATGTATCCGGAATGTCCATTGCGGCGGAGGTTAGGCAATAGTTTTGCGGAGTGGAAAGGAATATCTTTGGTGAACTCGACAGGAAAGCTGGTTTGGGCGAAAATGCCGCCGTGCCTGCCGAAACTCCAGTTGTGGTCAGTGATTCTGTCATTCGGAAACTCCGGCTGATTGTCGGGGACGAAAACGTCCTCTGCGAGGCGGCCCAGTTGCTCGTGTACGAGTGCGATGCCTACACGCTGGAGAAGCGACTCCCGGGCGCGGTAGTGCTTCCTCAAACGACCGACGAAGTGGCTCGTATCGTCAAACTATGCGCGGAGAACAATCTTCCGGTCATTCCGCGGGGTGCCGGGACCAGTCTCAGTGGCACCGTTCTCGCCGTAACCGGAGGCGTGATGATTGCCGTCACCCGGATGAATCAAATCGTGAACGTCGATTATCCGAATCGGCGCGCGTTGGTTGAGGCCGGGGTGGTGAATGCCTGGATTACCAATCGGGTGAAGGGCGAAGGATTGCTTTATGCGCCGGACCCATCCAGTCAACCAGCCTGCACCATCGGGGGGAACGTCGGTACCAATTCCGGTGGGCCGCACACTTTGAAGTACGGAGTGACCACGAATCACATACTCGGTTTTGAAATGGTTCTGCCCGATGGTCAGATCATCTGGCTCGGGACGGAACCGGATGGGGGGGAACCATTGGAAGGCTATGACTTGCGCGGCGCGGTAATCGGCAGTGAAGGCATGTTTGGCATTGTTACACGGATTCTTCTTCGTCTCGTGCGCGCTCCCGAGGGATACAAGACCATGCTTGGTGTGTTCGAGAGCGTCGATGATGCGAGTCAGACGGTCAGCGATATCATTGGCGCGGGCATCGTTCCGGGAGCGTTGGAAATGATGGACCAGCTCATCACGCAAGCCATCGAGGAGGCCTATCATTTCGGATTTCCGCTGGACGCGGGTGCGCTGTTGATTGTGGAACTGGATGGATTAAACGCCGGATTGACGGCGCAGGCCGAGGAAGTTATCGCCATTTGTAAAAAGAATCATGCCCGTGAAGTGCGCACGGCGAAGAGTGAACAGGAACGCGCGGATTTATGGAAGTGCCGCAAGCGGGCGTTCGGAGCGATCGGCCGACTGAGCCCGAGTTACCTGACCCAGGATGGCGTGGTGCCGCGTTCGAAGTTGCCGGAAATCATGCGCTTCATTCAATCTGTCAGCACAAAGTATGGTTTGCGAATACCGAACGTGTTTCACGCGGGCGATGGGAATATTCATCCGCTCATCCTGTTCGATGATCGCGAACCCGATCAGGTACAGAAGGCGGTCCAGGCCGGCGAAGAGATTCTCGGAAAATGTGTTGAACTCGGCGGCAGCGTTACGGGTGAGCACGGAATCGGGATTGAAAAAATCGATTTTATGGCCCGGCAATTCAGCGCTGAAACTCTTGACGTAATGATGGCCTTGCGGCGAGTATTCGATCCCGATGCGCGGTTTAACCCACACAAGATGTTTCCGGGAGCCAAACGGTGCAACGAGTTTATCCTGAAGAAACGAGCGGCGGCCTGAAATCGGAAACCAGAATCAAGAGGACTAGCGATGGCAACAGTACTGGTAGTTGATGACGATAAGGAAACGCGCCGGCTTGTTCGGATGCAACTGGAAGACAAGGGGCATGAAGTTTCCGTCGGGGACGATGGTGAACAGGCAACCCGAGCATTGAAGGAGAAATCCTATGATCTCCTCATCACCGATCTCATTATGCCGAACAAAGAGGGCATCGAGCTGATCATGGAGTGCCGAAAGGCTTATCCAAAAATGAAAATCATTGCCATCTCCGGAGTTTACATGGGCGTCGGGGGGACGGCTTTGCCGGTGGCGGAAAAACTTGGTGCCGACGCGGCACTGGAGAAACCATTCAAGTTTGCCAAGTTGCTGGAAACGGTGAATGCCGTGCTGGCAAAGGAGTGACCGACGATCCTCCGTTGCGTCTGAGTCACGCGTCCGGCCGCTGCGCCAGTCCGGAGTAATCCTCTATGCCGTATGATCAGTCTGGCCGTGTCCCTGCTTGATCAGATCATGGGTAATCTGTTCTTCGTGGTTAAGGCCACTACGCACGATAAGCACGTAAATCGTGGGCAACGATGCCGCACAAACGAAAATCGCAACATTAATGAGGTCTATCATGATTTATCCAGAGTTCGAGCCGGCTTCATTACCGACTCGGGGACAACCATGAAGTTGAAACTGCTCTAGCGCTTAACCGACCTTGCTCATTTCTTTCCCGATTTTGTCTCAGGTTCGGGCTGTTCGAGCAGGTCCAGCGCTTTTTTTAACCATTCGGCGCCCGGCGGGCGATGCCCCTGATTAGGTATTTCGAGGTAGTGGGCGTTACTGAACCCATGTTTCTGAAAACCGTTGACGAAGGTTGATCTGGTATTGTCGAGATTGAAATCTTTCTCTCCCGTAACCAGAACAAAGCGGCAGTTTTTCTTCGCGATTGCCAACACTTCGTCGTCGGGAATGAAATACGGATTGTAAACACTTCCTCCGCCGGCTGGAAGCGGTTCGTAAAAATTGACGCCCATCCACGCGATAGTTCCGCTGAACATATCAGCATATGCCACGGCCAGCATGCTTGCCACTCGACCGCCACCTGAAAAACCGCTGACATATACCCGTCTGCCGTCGATGTTGAAGCGTTGACGCATGTTGTGATTGGCATCCACCGCCATGCGGAAGCGGTCGAAAATATTTCTTCGGTTGCCCGAATTATTGGCGCCGATGAAAATCAGTTTTCTTTTCGCCAGGACGGCCTCCCAGTCTTTGGGAATGTTTGCGGTATTTCCCGGGCTTACCCAGATGAACAGGCCCCAGGGTTCCTTGTGCGTGTATTCCTTCGGGACGATGATGCGGAATTTTTCCTTGATGAGATAGAACGGGGGAATGTCATCGAGCGCGTGCAGGCGTGACTTCAGTTCCGCTCCACGGGATTGCGTTGCCGACGTGCGAAACTGAATGACGGATTCCCCGGGTTTGAACGGTGGCAATTCGGCGGCTCGCGACGCAATCGTGCCGAGAAAAAGGAAGCAAACCAACAATGCCCGGGATATCATCTGGCAATTACCGTATCTGGATGGTGGAGACTGGAAAGGAATATCTGGCTGGCGACCCGCTGAAAAAGGTGCAGCCGACGTAAGGTGGCTCTGATTTTACCGGTTTTACCAACGGCAGGATTCCGGATCAGCCGGTCTTCTTTTTCGGCTTGCCTGGCTTGATCGGTGGTGGCGCTGGGGTCATTTCATAGAACCGAATCGCGCCGTCGTGATTGGCGACCGCGAGCGTCTTCTTGTCGGGTGCCAAATCCAGATCAAAACCCGGCGCACGTTGCTTGAACTTGACTATGTGGAAAGCCACGTCTTCACCGGGTTTCCAGAACCAGAGATAGCCACCCGTGCGACTGCCACCTGAAGCGACAATGAAACCGTCTGGGTGGAAACGCACCGCCCAAGCCGTTGCGATCTCGACCTTCTCAGGCTTGAGTTCCGCCTTCTGCTTGCCCGATTTCCAGTCCAGCAGAACGACTCGGGCATTGCCGCTGTGGGCAATTCCCTTTTCACCCGTGGCGCCGGTGCAGGCCAGTTGGGAGCCGTCGGCATTGAAGCTCATGCCTCGCACGCCTCCGACATCGACGCTGTATTTTTCGCTGTAGGTGTAAAGCAGACCGGCGTCCAGTTCTCGAACGAGTTTGCCGGAGGGAAACTCCCAGTGCCGAATCACGCCCTTCAGATCGGCTGACACGAGGGCGTTTCCATCGGGATGAAAAGCGGTGTTGTAAACATGGCAGTCGTGACCACTTAATTCCAGTTTGCGGCTGCCGTCGGCGATCGACCAGACGCGCACCATGCGGTCATTCCCTGCTGTCGCAATCCATTTTCCATCGGGACTTACGGCCACCGATCGAACGGATCCTTCATGTGCTTGAAAGGACAGCCGAGGTTCCGGTTTTTCTGACAGGGCGGGCCAGACAATAACCCGGCCGACGTAGTCGCCGGTGACGAGTTCTTTTCCGTTCGGCGAAAAATCCATTGCGCGAATCCAGCTTTCGTGCCCCAAGAGTTCATCCCGCTTGCCTTCCTTGGATTCATCCGCGAGGTGCCAACGGTGCACGAGATAGTCGAGTCCGGCAGAAAACAGATACTTTCCGGTTGGCTCGTAACGACAGGCGAGTTTGCCGCGATCGTGCTGCAGTTCCCGGACAAGATGCGTCCCCTTGGGATCGATTGCTGTCGATCCAGGTTCGTCCGTTTTGTTGGTTGGTTTTGTCTCGCTCATGCCAACAGTTCTTTCACGGTCGAACGTTCTGGTGCGCCAATCGGGGTCCGATTGCTGTCGGTGCGATACACGCTCTTTGGGTTCAATCCGACGGCCTTGAGATACGTGTGAAACAAGTCGCCGACATGCACGGGCCGTTCAACGATTTCCGTGCCGTTCTTATTGGTTGCTCCCAGAACGCCGCCGACCTGGATACCACAGCCGCCCAACACCACCGACCAGTTGTCCGGCCAATGATCGCGACCGAGGTCCGGTTGAATTTTGGGCGTGCGGCCGAACTCGGTGATCAGCATGACGAGCGTATTGTCGAGCATGCCGCGTTCATCGAGATCCTGCATCAGCATGGTAAACGGTTTGTCGAACTCGCCCAGTTGCTCCAGATGAAAGTTGAAGTTCTCCATGTGCGAGTCGTAATTGTTGTGGGTGACCTTGACGCAGGTAACCCCTTCCTCCAAAAGCCGCCGCGCCAGCAGACAGTGCCGGCCGAAGTCATGTTTTCCGTAGCGTTCCTGGTCCCGTGCAGGCTCCTTCGATACGTCAAACAATTCCTTCCGGTGAATCAGCTGTGCCGCCTGATCAAAGGAGGAATTGTAGGCTTCGGTTTGCGCGGTGCGCCGGCGTTGAGAAAAACGAAGGTCAGCCATGTGGCGCAGTCGATAACGCTCGTCGTCGGCAAGTTTGTCGAAGAGAGCAGGGCGATCCGCGTTCAATGGTGGCCGGCCACCGCTCAGTGCCAGAGAGGCGTGGCGTGGTCCCAGGAACGCGGCATCCTGCCGTGGTCCCCAGCGACTCGGTGAGATGTGAATATTTCCCGGCAAATCGGCACGGGTATCGAGCAAACTGGAAAACACCGGACCCATCAGCGGAAACGGACCGAGTTGTGGTGGACGTCCCGTTTCCACGTAATCACGCGCTCCGCCGTGGCTGCCGGGAACCTTTTCAGCGAACACACTGCGGACGACGGCCAGTTTGTGGGCAATTTTCGCGGTGTGTGGGAGCAGTTCACAGAAATGCGTGCCCGGGACAGATGTGGGGATGGAACGAAACGGGCCACCGGTATCCGTGTTGGGTTTCGGATCGAAGGACTCGAACTGGCTAAGTCCGCCGTTGAGCAGGATAATCAGAATCTGCTTGTTCTTTGCTTCAATCTCCCGCGCCACCGTTGGATGAATCAACGCACCCATTGCGCCGATTCCTGCTGCACCGGTGAGTAGGTTGCCGATCATGGTGCGACGCGATACAAGATGGCTCGCTGCGTTACAGGCAACTTCACTTTTCATAATTTTCTCGCTCAGGATACAGGGCGACAATTTGCCGTCGAGTCAGTGATTCAATCGAAATTCCGCCGATGCAAGGAGCGACCACATATACTCAAGAACGGCGGCTCGTTGATCTGTGCGCTTCGAAAAATGTTCTTTCGCCATGGCGATTTCCTCCGGCGCGGGCGGCCGTGACAGGATTGCGAGGCCGGCCACTTCGGTGATTCGCGACGCCTCCTTGAGCTTGAGCAGTCGCGCCGAGAGATTTCCATCCTGAGGTTCAACCCAGCCGGCCACGATTTCATTGTTTGCGAGAAAGAGAGCTTGCGGCAGCGACGCTTGAAATCCTTCGTCTGGATTGCCGGGTGTCCCACCGAATACCTCCACGAATTTTTTGATGGTGGCATTGCGTTCAGCAATCCGCGCTTTGGCGAGTTTGTCCTGGTCGGCTGACAATTTGCCGTATGCTTCCTCATCCTCTTTGAGCGTTTCCTCAATCTGCTTCTGCAAAACGTTTCCGCTTTCGGTTGCCTGCAACAGGCTCTCGAACATCTGCTCCGGGCTCAGCCCTTTCATGTTCGCGACGGCGAACGATTCCGGCGGTACGGCATCCGCTTTCACGCCGTCGGGCAGTTCGCTGGAACGTTGATAGGTTTTGCTCAAAACCAGTTCCCGCAGAAAGGCTTTCGTATCGTAGTTCAACGCGGTCAATTGCCCGGCCAATAAATCGAGCAACTCCGGATGGGACGACGGATTGGCTGAATGATGCATGTCGAGCGGATGAACCAGGCCTCGTCCCATCATCAGAGCCCAAAGCCGGTTGGCCATGTTTCGGGCGAAGGCCGGCGTTTCCGGACTGGTCAGGTCTTCGGCCAGGTGTTGCCGGAGGCTGAATTTCGGCACAGCTCGCACCTTGCTCGACGGTTTTTCGACATACTCTTTTCCCTTCTCGAATACGGGAATATCCAGCACGGAACCGCCGGGCAGACGGGGGCCGGTCTTTCGCGTCTGTTCCGGTTTGAAGACGGAGGCGAACTCAACCTCGCGCATCGCCATTTCCTGAAGAACCATTTTTCCATCGGATTGCTTGAACGTCTTGCTGCCGGCAAAAAACACGGACAAGCCGTGAAAGTGTTCGTGGAGATAATCAGAGATCTTGGGATGATCGTGACACTGGGCGCATTGCAAATCGACGCCGAGAAACAGCCGGCTGACATCGCGCACCAACGTGTCTTTCTCCACCGCGCGATCGAGAAAAAACTTTGCCGCCGGTCGAGTTTCTGGCTTCACACCGTCTTCGCCGAGGATTTCCCGGGCGAGTAAATCCAACGGTTTGTTGGTGTTGAACGATTTTGCGAGATAATCGCGCCATTCATCCGTGGTCACATATTTATCCGGACGCCGTTCCATCAGCATGACATCCAGGACCACTGCCAGATGGCGCGCAAAATCCTCGCTCGTAATCAAGCGTTCGACCAGTCGAGGCCATTTGTCGGGGCGGGTGTCATTGAGATACTCCCGGGTTGTTGCGGCGTCAGGAATCCGACCGATGAGGTCAAGATGAGCGCGACGAACCAGGTCAGCGTCCGTGGCCATCTTCGACGGCGTTACCTTCCATTTGGCGAACGATGATTCGATTTGCTGATCAATCTGTTTGTGAAGAACTGGATCACCTCCCGCACAAACGCCAATTCCGAGATAGAATCCACAGAGCAGTTGGAATAAGCGATTACGCATGTTGGCGGCAACTGGATTACGATTAAACGGAGTATCACCCGATAATCGGCAGTCTCACAACCATTTAGATGCTGATTGGAGTCTTCTTAAATGACCCCGTCCGCGACGGTCTTCTTCAATTTTAATCGCGGCAAAAACGGCGATGATTAGTGTCACGCGCAGGCTCTTCATTCCCAATCGCCGAACCGTTGGCGCAGGGTGTTAAGGCGCATGGTCAAGACTTCGCGGTGGGTTTTGTAGTAGATCGCACCAAACACCAGACTGGTGCCGACCAATAACACGAGGCTGCCGATCGTGGTCATGCGAGGACCTCGTTCGAGGTGGAGCATCACCTTGAAAACGATGGACACCAGGTCAATCAGGAGTCCGACGAACCCCACGGACAAGTATAACCGAATGCGAAGGAAACTACCGAGCAGCATCGAACCGAGACAGAGCCCGATGAGGATGACGTTGTAAATCACTTCAAGTTCCTTGTCCACGAGCGCGTAGTAGCCCGCGCTGCCAATCATCGCCAACAACGTCACGAAACGAATTCGATTGCGCGTCTCGGCTTCGAGTTGACGACCGAAGAGTTGTAGCAGCACGAGAATGCCCAGCCCGACCGGCAGCACGTAGGCGTGGATGTGATGAATGCCCAGCTTGCTCCAGAAACTGATCACCACGAAGGCGACGAAGCCGAAGATGGCGACAGCGTTATAGGGCGACTCGCGTTCGTCCTTACCGAGGAAACCAAACATCAGGCTATAGAGTCCAACGACCAGTAATGCCGCGTCCGTACCGAGGTGATGCACGAGAACCCAGACACACGCGACGGCCGGCAGCACGACGAGGGTGGTTACGAACGGCAGGCGGGTGCGCCTCGGTTGGCGGTCGAGCGATTGTTTGAGCCCCGCGATGCAATAGGACACTGCCACGGCCGCCCACACATCGTATTCGTAATTCCAAAATCCACTGGTCAACATCAGGTGCCGTCGAATGGCCGCAAAGAGAGCCAGGCCGCCGAGTTGCATCAGATACGGCGGCAGCATTGAGTCGCTGCGCCGATTGAGATCGAACCATGCCGCAATCACACCGGCGTGAAGAATCAGCAATGTTCCCAGTTCAAACGGCGTGAAAGCGCTCCCGTAGTGCAACGCCTGAACACCGCCGCCCACCAACAGAGCGAAGCCGTTGGCCACGACGCAAATGCGGCCACCCGATACTTCAAACCAGTTCAAGGTCTGGTCGAACAAGCGGGCATCCGTGCGTTCCCATTCATGCCAGGCCGGCGCCAGACCAGCCTGGAACCAGCGCGCAAATCCGCCGGTCGCGAGCGCGGTCATTGCGCCGAGCAGCAGGGGGCGGGTCGCATCGCCATCCGTTTCCCATTGGCTGAAGAACATCAACCATGTCGGTGCGACGAAAAGTGCTGCCGCGAAGAATCGGTTTTCTAGGCCGGATGCCTCGCGCCCTTCCCGGGGAGTGAGCGCGGCCAGGAGTGCGCCCAGTCCGAACGCCCACAATCCCTCGGTCGAACTGGCGCCGTGATAAAGGACGTGAAAAAACACCAGCGCTCCGGCACCGGTGGCGAATGATCCCACGGCTCGTATCGGCAGCCACTCGGATTTCATTTCGCGTAACGCCAACACTCCGAACCACGCCATCAGCACCACCCAAACGACCTGTTCTTTGGGTAGATAACTTTCGATGAAAAACCCGGTGTGGAGGGTCGCCAGTAATTCGACTCCCGCGAGCGCGAGGAAGGTTGGGGATTTGCGAACGATGCCCTGTGAAAGCAGCATGGTGGCGAGGCCGAGCAGTAATGGCGCGACCATCAACGGATGCAGATGGAAACTCACCAGCGCCGGCGTGACGGCTGCGTGCGCTGCAACGGCGAGTGCCACTCCCCACGAGCGTCGCACAGAGTGCCACGACGGATCATCGAGCGCGGCCATTCGTTGGATGAACGTCCGCAAAGGCGAACGCGTTACGCTCATCAGAATCCAGAAATGTCCGAGACCGATCGCCGCCCAAGCGGATGGCACGGTGTGTTGGAATGGATCCAGCGCCGGAATCCAGGTCAGTAGAAAATAGCTGCCGACCGTCAACGCCAATCCTCCGTAGAATGCCAACCAACTTGTCCCTCCCAGTCCGTGCAATCGGAGCAGGACCAGCGACAGGACAATCAGGAGCGGTGAGTTGTAATGATAATGGGCGAGTTCGATGAGTTCCTCCGGAAAAAACATCATCTGGAACGCACTTCGAAAGGTGTAGAGCGCGAGAATCAGAAAACCGATTGCGGCCGCGGAGTTTCGATAACCAAGCGCTTCCGGGGAACCTTCACGCAGACCGAGTTCAGCGCGCAGATAGAAATAGAATACCGGCATCGCCAGGGCAATGAGGGTGATCGCAGGCAACCGCATGAAGGGCAGCACGAGCACTGCGCACCAAATCGCCATGACGATTCCATAGTGATACATGGCGCGGGCATTGGCCGCGTGCTCTCCCTCGCCGGCGGCCGGTGTGAGCACTGCTCGGCGAAAATACATTCCCGTCAGCAAAGAGAGCGCGCCCGAGAAAATAAACCGCCAAGGCGTAATCGATTCCAGATTCGGATGGGTGAAGTAGTTGGCCGACAACAGCAGCAGCACCATTCCTGCGAGGACAAGACCCGATTGATTCAGCAAGGCACCACCGTTCTCTGCGCGAACGTAGCGGCGGGCCAATGATATCTGAACGAGGCTGACGCCAATGCCGAGACAGATGATGTGCAAATCTGACAACCCCGCCGCTCGCAGGGCGTCACCCAGAAACACACGAACGAGATGCAGATTGCCAATGAAGAGCAGTCCAACGGCTCCGCAATGAAATTCGCCCTTGCGTCGAAACCAGCCCACCAGTCCGAGCGTCAGCGCGCCGAGGAATGGCGCGAGTGTCTGCACGGATTCATTGCGCATGATGGGATCGACGGATTGATAAGCCGTGGCCAGGCAGGCAAAGACCACGGCCGGCCATTCAATCCAGCCGGATTGCGGGGTCTCAAAGAAAGGATGTCCGGCTCGACCGGCAAACAGTCGCGATCCCACAGGAGCCAGCAGTATCCGTCCCGCTTGATAAACGGCCACGATAGACAGTGCGAAAGTTGCCAGTCGCCAGGGTGTCATCATGATTTCCATGCGTCCAATCAATGAGCCTGCTTCGTTCAACAGTGGTGACAGAAACCAACCGTATGCCAGTAGCATGGCCAGCATCAAAAATGGCATCGAACGATTCAGCGTGCCTGCGACGAGCAGCGCACCGAGGGTCAATCCCCACAACCCTTCCATTGAAATCCAATTGAACACCGCCGTGTTGGCCACGAGTCCCATACCGATCGCAAGCGTGCCAATGGTGGCACACACCAATAGCGGTGAGAGAATCGAACGGGGTGTCATTCCGAGTGGCGGCGGTTCTCCGGCGCGTTGGCGGAGCTGTACGAGACTGAGCAGCATCGCGCAGAGGTTTAGTGATAGAACTGTCGCCAACGCGGAATTCGCGTGCAGTCGTGTCAGCAATATTTCCCCTCCGGGATGGGCGGCTGCCAGGGTCATGACCAACAACAGGAAATACAGTCCCGCACCGAAAACAGGCAGTTTCCGATCGAGCCCGTGCCAGACCATTTGCACGATCAGGAATGCACCCAGCCAGAGAAACGTGGTTACTTCGGCTGAAAAAAAGATGCTCGTGATGACAGCGAGGACGGTGAACAGGCTTCCGATGCGGAGGCATTGTTGCATCGGTTCAAGCAGGACTCGCGCGACCCATTCAAGCTTGCTCGCCGGCAAAAGTCGCCAGGCAAACCAGGCAATCTGCCATGCGAGTCCCGTGGTCAGCAATGTTCCCGACCAATGCCAGGGAGTGGTTTGACTCCAATTAAACAATACGATTCCACCCCATAACACGAGCGCTCCGGCAATGGTCCCCGCGGGTGCCTTTTTGTCCTGTGCGAAATACACGCCCAGCAATGTCCAGGTCGCGGCCGTAACGCATACGGCCAATGCGGTTTTCAGAGGCACCCCTGTTTCCGAGAGATTCCGAATGAGGTTCCACGTGTCCACCTTGAGCGCGAGGAAGACCAGCGCCGCCAGCATTGGCCACGTGAAGACGGTGTGGTCCGGGCGCTGCAAGGGAAAGGCGTGGCGACCGAAGAATCGATCACCTTCCGGCATGTTCTGCAAGCGCTTCCAACGGCGTAATCCGAAACAGCCGATCAGCAAACCAAGACTGCTCGTGGCGCTCCCCAGACCGGTTCCCCACAGGTGATCCACAAACGTGTCACGCAGATTTGCCCGCAGTTCAGGAAACAGAATTACCACGATGAACACCGCCATCAGCGCGGGAATCAGTGAACGGGAATAGTAGGTTGCGATGGTCAACGCCACGGTCATCAGCAACGGCCCGGTGTAGTCCATGAAGTTCAAATACCAGAGCGGATTGACCGGCGTGTTTTGTTCGAGCACGACCCGCACGAGCATGCCCGTGACGGCAAAGGCGCCGTAGAGCCAGAGTACCGTGGATCGTGCCTGTCGCAACAAAGGCCGGTCGATGACGCCTATCATCGCCAGCCAGAGAAAGGACAGTATTGCGAGGCCGAAGACCATGGTGTTGCCGTGCAGGGTGCGTTGCTCCAAATCCACGCAACCGAGATACGGCAGCGCGACGGCCAGCACCATCATGGCACCGTGAATCCAGCCCAGGCGCTCCTCTTTGAGGCCAGACCAGATGAAATGTCCGGCGATGAAGATCAGGAATGAAGCCGAGAGGAGTGGCTGCGAGTGAAAATGCCATTGCGCCAAGACTGTTACCACACTCGTCAGCAGAAGTACGATCATCTGCATTCCGGCGCAAACGTCGGCCAGATCGTTTTTACCGCGTCCACGCATCATCAATCGCGTGATGCCCAGTG
>CALBIE010000322.1 GCA_937893495.1 uncultured Verrucomicrobiales bacterium
GCCCGACAAGTCTCCACGTACTGGCAACCGGCACAGTCAGTGGGCAACACCTCACGACTCGGCGGCCGATACAGCGCTTTTCCATGTTTATCAATAGGCACGCGCATCTTCAGTTGACCGAGCGCAACCTGAACGGAGATCTTCTGAGACTCCGTGATGAAGCAGATGACAGGCGTTCCGGATTTCGCCAGTTTCTGTTCCACAAGCGGGGCAATTTTCGTCTTCCACCGCTGCAGGGGAGCCTGCCGTCCTCGCCAATTCGTCAAGCGCCGCACCCATTTGGCGATCACCACCCGATCACCATTAATGCGATCCGCAACGGTTATCTGCCTTCCGTAAACGATATGTTTCCCGCCCGTTTCAAGGGCGACGAGCGTGCCGTTACCAAGTTTCTCCAACGCGGCGGGTTCGCTGAGAATGGAACGGAGTTGAACATGGCCGGAAGTGGGATTGGTCGGAGCGCCAATCTCCAGTTCAGCACGATCTGCCTCAGTGCCATCAATCTCCCCCTCACCCCGACCCTCTCCCCCAAGGGGGCGAGGGAGTAAAGTCTCGGCACCGTTTGACGACTCGTTGATTGAAGAACCACCCGCGACACAGTCTGCGATCATCCGGGTTGGTAGCCGACACTCGAGCTGGGGATCCGCATTCGCGACCGAAGGATCGCCTGGTTCATCGATCACAAAAATCTGATTCAACGGAACTTCTTCGCTGCGCGGTTGCTCTTGCCATTCTCCTCGACTGTTGAGCATTTCGCGAACCCGGCGCTTCAGGTGTCTCGCACGTTCGGCATCCGTCGGTAGTCCACAGGGAGCATCGGCTGCCTTCAACGAATGTTCGACGCCCAGCAGGATTTGCCGGGTGGTGAACAACCGTTCCTGCACCCGAACGGCTTCAAGAAACGGATTGCGATCATTCTCAGCCGCCCAGTGCATGATGCCAAGCAGGGCACCCCAGTCCACGGCACTCGCGCGAGATAGAAAACAAGGCCGCGCATCACACAATCGGATTTCATTGGCGGATACGAGAACGTAACCCACGTCATCGATCCCACGTCGCCCTGCCCTTCCGAACATCTGTAGAATTTCATCCCCGCGAATGGGGTGCTCAATGCCCTCGCGTCGATAAGAATCGCCCGCCAACGCAACGCTGCGCAGCGAAAAATTAATCCCGGCTGCCAATCCCATGGTCGCCACGACGACCCGGAGTTGTCCCGCTTTTGCGAGAGGTTCAATCACCCCCGCACGCGCACCGTAACCAAGACCGCTATGGTGATACGCGATCCGGCTTTTCAGCATTTTTGCGAGTTTGTCTCCCACGAGATGACGTTGTTCGTGGGTGAGTTGCAACGGGTTCGGGTTTGGAAGAAACCGCGCCAGTTCAAGCGCGATTGATTCAGTGGTGGCACGACGGGGCGCGAATACCAGGATCGGACCCAAGTCCTCCGCCAGAGCTTTCGCACAGAAACGCGGCCAGTATCCACGCACCTCTCGGGGCACGTGGACGTTCAGGTTTCCGGCGTTGACCTCCTCCATCGGCACCGGACGTTCGGTGTGCCGAACAACGATGGCGTTGCGACCCAGGCGGTTCAACCACTGGACGATGTGCTGCGGATTCTCGACGCTGCCGCTCAACATCAGGAATTGCGTCCCGGGTGGAGCAAGAGCAAGAGATAATTCGTAGTTTAATCCGCGATCCTGATCGCCAATCATCTGGTATTCATCGACCACCAAAAGATTGGGACCATCACCCTGAAGCAATCGACGCTTCTGAGTTTCCAACGTCGCAACGATGATGGGAGCGTCCAGATTGTCGGACAAATCGCCGGTTGCAATACCGACATTCCACCCGCGACGACGCCATTCGCCAAGCTTGTCATTCGCCAATGCCCGGGTCGGAACGGTATAGACCGCCCTGCCGTGCGGCTTGCCCTGATTGGCCCACAATTCGAAAATCAGGGTCTTGCCCGATCCCGTGGGAGCATGGACCACTACGTCCTTTCCTTCTCGCAGCGCGGAGACAGCCTTCTGCTGCCACAAATCCGGTACCGTGACCTGATTGAAGGCCTCAAACGCGTCGAGTTGTTCACCGGCAAATGCCACGATGGGCAAAAGTTAGTCGAACCGGCTGAAAATTCTAATTCAAATCGCGTATTCCGTTCTTCAATCCCTCGCTACGAACTGACCTCGAATATTGCGCTGGACACGCGAGTTCCCTTTTCACTGTCGAGCCGAATCGAAACGGAACGAGCGAGGGGACCATTGATAGTTTCGAAAAAAGGGGGTTAATCCTCTCGAAAATTACAAAACATTTCTGAAACTATACTCCCCGAAGACGGGTTGCCCATTTAGATTGCCCGCCAGATCGGTTTTTGGGCAGGCATGACGAATCTCGAAGTATTTGAAGAGTTTATGCGCAGTTACCAGAACATGGTTTACAGTACCGCCTACCGCATCCTCGGCAACGAGGCGGACGCGGCGGACATTGCGCAGGAAGTTTTTCTCCGGGCGTTCAAACATTTCGAAACGCTCGACCAGAATCCGAGAGCCGGTGGCTGGCTGCGGCGGGTCGCCACCAATCTCTCGCTCAACCAGATCACGCGCTATCGCAATCGCTGGAAATTGTTTTCCCAAATGGAGGGGGAGGACTCAACGGAAGATTTCGCCTCGCGACTTCCGGCCGAGGAAATCGATCTTTCGCAACTTGATGATGACCGCCGCCAACGGTTGCTGGAGGAGGCACTGGAAAAACTCCCGGACAAGCAGCGCATTCCGCTCGTGCTGTATCATTTTGAAGAAATGGGTTATGACGACATCGCCGCCAAGCTGGGCGTCTCGCTCGGGAAGGTGAAGACGGACATTCACCGGGCGCGCGAAACCCTGCGCAGTCTGATTCAGCTCGACTCGGAAGGCGACTTGGTCCGCAGTAAATTCGACCAGTTGAAGAACAAGACGAAGTAGTTGAGCGAACGCTGAATTTTCAATGACACCCGAAGAAAAACTTGCCAGCGCCATTGACCGGGAACTGAAACGCCTTCCCGATCGCGCCGCGCCGGTTTCACTGGCGCCAGCGGTTCTGTCGCGAATCGGGAAACTGTCCACCCGTCCATGGTGGCAGCGTGCCTGGTTTGATTGGCCAGTTCCCTGCCGGGCGATATCGCTCCTGTTGGCGGGGACGATCTTCTGGTTCATCTTCGCGGCCAGCACCGGCTCGGACACGGCTGGCCCATTGCAACCGTTGTTTACATTATTGTCCGCGATTGGGCTGGTCGTCAGAGCGTTCGCATCCGCATCGATGTCAATCATTGCCCAGGCGATTCAAAGCATTCCACCAACACTGATGGCGACCATGCTCTTCGTTTGCGCCGCGGCATGGACCACCTGCTTCGGTCTCGGCGCCATCTGCCTGCGCTACGTAAAAATTCGCCGATGACGAACCACGTGAAGAATTCCCTTGTAGCGCGGGCGTCACGCCTGCATTCGGCATCTTTTTGCCAACAAAAGCTTTTGACAGACCCGAGAAGAGCCCGGCATGACGGACATCCAATGCCGACTGGCAGCCAGCGTTACCTGGCCGCATTTCTCTGCCTCGCGCTGTTGGCTGGATTTACCGTTTCCGCCGCGGAGAAAAAGGGGGATGCCGATCTGAATGACGCATTGGTGGCAGCAAAGGAATTGCTGGATAAGGCGTCCAATTCCCAGACGATGATCGGACGACGCGATGTCGGTGAAGTGTTCCGCATCTTCAGTCCGCTTATCATCACGGAGGATTCCGATGCGAAGCAGGCCGTGGTCATATTCGGCGATGGAAAAGTTGACGGCAATGTCCGCAACGAACTTGTCGTTTTCTGGGGTGACCTTGAACTCAACGGAGCCGTCGGAGGCAAATGCACAGTTGTCTTTGGTTCGCTGACGCTCGGCCCCGACGCGGATCTCAAATCCGACACGACCATCATCGGCGGCAAACTGAATCGCGCGCCGGGCGCAAAGATGGGCAAGGAACCTTATTCGTTCGGTGGTGATGCTTCGGAGTGGAGCGTCGCCAACTGGACAACCGACTGGTTCAAATACGGTTTCTTTTTCGCCCGACCACTCGCGCCTTCGGTGCCGCTGAGCTGGTATGTCGCCGCTTTGTTCTTCCTGACGTATGCCTTTCTCTCGGCGCTGTTTCCCAAGCCGGTTTTCAATTGCGCGCAAACGTTGCGATCGCGGCCGGCTTCAGCATTTGTGACCGGACTTTTGCTGCCAATCCCATTGCTGCTCGTCAGCCTTATATTTGCAGCCACCGGCATCGGAGCGATCGTCGTTCCATTTCTGTTTCTCGCGGTCTTGTTCGCCGCATTCCTTGGGAAGGCCTCCGTGTTGCAATTCGCCGGGCAGCGGGTTGCCGAACTATTCCGGGCTTCCGGATTCAACAGCCCCTGGGCTGCGCTGATTGTCGGCGGTGGAATCTTCTGCCTGATGTACATGGTGCCCATCGTCGGGCTCGTTGTCTGGCTGCTTTCGCTCATGTTTGCGGTCGGAGCCGTCATGCTGACGGCGGTGGATCATTTGCGTGACGAGGGCTCACTCACGATCAGGCGGAAAAAGGAGGAAAAACCCCGCCCGGTCCTTGAGATAGAGCCTGGCAACGAGGCGACTTATCCGCCCGCCGGATTCTGGGCCCGGCTTTGCGCCACCGTTCTGGATTGGTTTCTGGTCGGTATCGTGGCGGCGATCACGTTTGCGCTCCCATTCTTTCTCCTGTTCCTGATGGCCTACTACATCGCCATGTGGACATGGAAGGGAACGACGGTCGGGGGCATCGTAATGAATCAGAAGCTCGTCCGGGATGACGGTAAACCCATGGATTTCTCAGCCGCGCTCATCCGTTCGTTGGCGAGCATTTTTTCGTTCGTGATGATGGGCCTCGGCTTTGCCTGGGTCGGATGGAGTCGCGAGAAAAAATCGTGGCACGACAGCATCGCCGGAACGAATATCGTCATAATGCCGAGGGAAGCCCGGGAACTCTAGCCCGACTCCGGATGTCCACTTTTCCGCGCAACCAATGCGAGGCGCTGCCACCACCAGACGATTTTCCCATCCTCGTTCCCGATTCGAAACAACCGCCGCGCCGACTCGGGCGCCTGCTCTACCAGTTCAATTACCCGCCTGCGATTTTCAACCGGGGTGGCCGCCGTTTCAAAATACCATTCGAGATCGGGCTGCTTGAAGGGAGTCAACTCGCAATGGACAATCTCCAAGCCGGCCTGTCCGCACAACGACCGCCAACGATTCGGGGTAATCAACCGATGATGACTCGGATCACGCAGTTTCTCCACTTGATGTGACCATTCCTCTGCTTCCGGTTGATCGTCCTCCACCGTGCCGTCAATGAGAAGGAACAAGCCGCCCGGCCGCAATACCCGGGCCGATTCTCTCACGAAATCTTCCGGTGAACTGAAGTGATGCGGCGCAACCCTGCACGTCACGAGATCGAACGAACCCGTGGCATGCGGCATTTCCTCGGCGGAGTGCTGGGAAGTTGAGACGGTAAAGCCTTTTTCTTGAGCAAGGGCTTTGGCTTTTGCCAGCATTGGTTCGGCAATATCCGCCAATGTCACCCGGTGACCCAGACCGGCAAAATAGATTCCGGTGTGCCCGCCACCGGTCGCGACATCCAATATATCCGCAACATCAGGCAGTGAAAGATGCCGGACCGCCGCTGCTATGTCGGCGACATTCTCCAGCACGTGACCTTTGCCGTAGCGCCCACTTTGCCGAGCGAACTGTTCCTGCGACGCCAGTTGAATGTCATCGAGTTCCATAAGCAGTAATTGTTGAAACATTAAAGCAAGCCATGGTCGCCGCGTTGCGCATCAGCAACATTCCATCAGCCAACGCCGGATGATTCCATGTCTTACCTCCCAATACGGAAAATCGGGTCACTTCCTCGTGTTGATTCGGATTGCATTTCACCAGCGCAAGATCCCCATCGCCGCAGGCGACCACGATGTGGCCCGCAGCGAGGATAATCTGGCCATAACCATACCTGCCGTCCTTCCACTGCTTGCGCCCGGTTTCGGGATCCATGCAAACCAACCGATCCTCATCCAGCCCGTAGAGATATCCGTCATGCAACACCGAACTGGACAACTTGTTCTTCATGAAGATGTTCTTCCACAATTCCTCTGCCGACCATTTTCCGTCCGTTCGCGAAATCTCCAACATCGCACATCCTTTTCCGTATCCCGCGGAGATAAACACGCGATTACTGGATACGATGACCGGCTGGGCGATGGAATTATCATGTTGAACATTCCAGGGAAATTTCCACATCTCCTCACCATTCTCAGGATTCAGTCCGCGAAAATAGTTCGCGCTGAACACGAGCAATTGACGATCGCCAAGAATTTCCGCCACCGCCGGCGAGGCGTAACCGATTTGCTCGTCTATCGCTCGCCAGACGACATCGCCAGTGTCCTTGTGGTATGCCACGACTCCCTTCGCATCTGCACCGGTCGGGACGCCGGTAAACACCAACACCTTGTCATCGAAAACCAGGGGCGACGCACCGCAGCCGAAGTACAAAACTTTGCACCCATTTTCCCCAACCACATCATGCCGCCAGATCGATTCACCCGTCTTCGCATCGATGCAGCGGAATTCCCCGCGACCGCCCAGCGCGTAAACTTTTCCATCGTGATACGCCGGTGACGTTCTCGGCCCCTCGCCGCCCATTTGTTCAAAAAATCGAGCTTCCCAGTCATTCACCCATAGTTCCCAGCCGATTTTCAAATCGTAGGCCACCACCGCCTCTTTTTCGCGGCGTTGTTCGATTGTGAAGGCAACGCCGTTGGCAATTGCGAACGAACCGTAGCCACCACCACAGGGCTGTTTCCAACGCAGTTCTGGCGCGTTGGAATCCCAATCCGTACGGATCGGTTGCTCCGTGTAGTGCCCATCGCGGCGGGGCCCGCGAAAACCCGTCCAGTAGATGCCCCCGGAAAGATTCGTAATGGTCCCTTGCCCTGATTGCCGCTGTCGATGCTGCTCCAACTGATCGTAGTCGGTTCGAACCGGGGTGTGAGTAAGTGAAGGAATACCGCGCCCCCGCCATTCCAGATGAAGATAATCAATCTTCAAAAGAACGGCCGCGCAACCAGCGACATACAGCACGCTGTAAACCGCGATGAAGAGTGTTCCGAAGATTTTGCGCGCAAACGAACTGGCCGAGGTCCACACCATCCATAGGCCGAGCGGCGGGAAGGTCAGCGTTGCCAACCGTTGTTTCCAACCCGGTGATGGAGCCTTAACGACCAATTCAGCGGATTCGTTGTCCATCACAAAAGACTGAATGCCTGTGCCGGTTTCGGCAAACAGAAAGGCGGTAAGCGAGTCCGGCCGGCTCAGTCATTCGATCCACCTGCCATTTGCAACCGGGGATCGCTCAAGTCCAGGCGGTAAAGCATCTGGTTGTAATCGTAGCGCGGCGTCGGATGCGGATTGCCGGAAAACGTGTGCGAATACGTCCCCTCAAAGTAAATGAAGCGCCCGCCTTCCTCATCCATGAACAAATGATGCACCGGATTGTAGAACGAATATTTCTCGTGCGTCACAATCTTGCGCGCTTTGCGCCACGGACCGGTCAAGGAATCCGCCTCGGCATACCACACCTCTCCGAGCATCGATGATCCGAACGATTGCAGACCGATCAGTATCCACTTCTTGCGGTATTCGTTGAAGGCGATGGAACCGCCGTGGATCAGGACCGGTTTTTCAGATTCGACATCACGCACCTGATAGCGGGCTTCTTCCAGGCGCAACTTGCCGGCCTTTACGAGCGCTTGTTCCTGTTTCTGGTCGATCGGCGGCG
>CALBIE010000323.1 GCA_937893495.1 uncultured Verrucomicrobiales bacterium
CGTCTCGAATGTCCCGTCAAATCCGAATGCATGTTCACTTGCCTGTCATTCCGTCTCGCCTATTCTATTGGTCGCAATTACTCCAATTATGAAAATAGCCCTTACCACTCTACTCACGGTGTTGCTGTTCAATCTGGCCGGCGCGCAGGGACGATTCGACACCGTCGATATCAAGACGACTCATGTCGCCGGGTCGGTTTACATGCTGGAAGGCGCCGGCGGCAACATTGGCGTTTCCGCCGGGGCAGACGGAGTTCTGATCATCGACAGTCAGTTCGGACCGTTGACCCCAAAGATAGAAGCCGCCATCGCGAAGCTGGGAAAAGGCAAACCCAGGTTTCTCCTCAACACGCACTGGCACGGTGACCACACGGGCGGCAATGAGAACTTCGGCAAATACGCCACCATCATCGCCCACGAAAATGTCCGTACCCGCCTGGCGGCCAAGAGCGCGAAGGTCGTCAAGGCCGGGCTGCCGGTGATCACCTTTCAGCAGGGTGTCACTGTTCACTTCAACGGCGATACCATCAAAATGGTCAAGCTGCCGCCCGGCCACACCGACGGTGACTGCATCATCTTTTTCAAGCAGGCCAACGTGATTCACATGGGCGATCACTTCTTTGCCGGCCGCTTCCCCTACATCGATTTGGGCAGCGGAGGTTCGGTGCGAGGTTACCTCACCAACGTGGAAAACACGTTCGCGAATCTACCGGTCACCAGCAAGCCGGGAGTCAAAATCATTCCCGGACATGGAACCCTCGGCAAAAAGGACGACCTTGAGAAATTTCGCGACGTCATCCGCGCCTCGGTTGATTTTGTCGAGCGAGCCATCAGGAAAGGACAATCGAAAGAGGATATCAAAGCGGCAGCGTTCTGGGGTCAATACAAGGACTGGGGCACGGGTTTCATCAACACCGGCCGCTGGGTGGATATCGTCTATAATGAGCTCAGCCAGCAGAAATGACCTTATTTCAATGGTCAAACCCGGATTGGACACCCGCCCGAAAGGCGACCGGTCTAGACGGCATTTCGGTCGCAATTCGCATCTCAGTTTGTTGCAGGGACCGGTCTGAGAGACAATTCGGCGGTCGGACGCGCCGAATCTCTTCCCTCTCCACATACAGGATTAGCGGGGAGAGATTTCGCCGAAGAATTCGCGCTTTGAACCCCTGAACCGGAGCGCCGGGATGTTGCCGGCTTATTCGGTCTCACGGCACCGGAGGTTCCCTTCGAAACGGAGTCTGGTCGTGGGCGCAGTCGGTTTAAGCCGGCTGCAAGCCGGCGCTCCGCCTGGCGGATGAAAGCGGGTTCATGGGGAGGGGCGCATTTGAAAACAACAGGGGGAAACCTCCTCTCGCCGGCGCTTTCCTCGATTCTCATGGAGGAGAGGGAGAAAGGATTCAGTCCAGTCTATTCGGATCCAACGAACTTGCAGGATTTTGGGATGTGCCCTCGGTCGAAAATCGCGCAAATGGGCTATTGACTAACCTTTTCGTTCTGGTACTTTTCGCGCTCCTTTTACGGGATTTGGAATGAAAACCTATTTGCCAAAAGAGCATTTGAATCAACGCAAGTGGCACGTCGTAGATGCTGAAGGTCAGGTATTGGGCCGACTGGCGACCAAAGTAGCCAGTGTCTTGCGCGGCAAGAATAAGCCGAATTTTACGTCTCATCTGGATTGCGGCGATTTCGTGGTGGTCATCAACGCCGACAAGGTGCGATTGACCGGCAAGAAGGAAGAGCAGAAGATCTACATGACTTACTCGGGCTACAAGGGCAATGAAAAGCGCCAATCCGCGGCGACTGTTCGCGAAAAGCACCCTGAACGCCTCATTGAGCACGCCGTTCACGGGATGATCCCGCGAAACCGGCTTGGTCGCCAGCAGATGACCAAACTCAAGGTTTATAAAGGCAGCCAACACCCACACGAGGCACAGCAACCGGCCACGATGGCGGTCTAATCTCTTTTTTCCTATGTCAGAAACCACCGAATACATCGCTACCGGACGACGCAAAACCGCAGTCGCTCGCGTTCGCATGGCCGCCGGCACCGGCAAGATCACCGTTAATGGCCGTCCCTTTGAAGTCTATTTCCCGACCGAAGCCTATCGCGGCGCAGTCATTCAGCCTTTGCAAGTGACCGACACCGCGTCGAAGTTTGACATCCGCGTCAATGTTGCCGGGGGCGGTCCTGCCGGCCAGGCTGTAGCGACCCGTCATGGAATTGCCCGTGCATTGCTGGTGGTGGACGCTGCGATGCGCCCCTCTCTCAAAGCCGAGGGACTGTTGACCCGCGACTCGCGCATGAGAGAGCGCAAGAAATACGGTCAACCAGGCGCTCGCAAACGGTTCCAATACAGCAAACGCTAATCATCGTTACGCTTTACGAACTCCCCGCGAGCATCGGCTCGCGGGGTTTTTTATTGCCATCTGCCGGGAACCGTCATCAGTTATTCGTCATCCGCAACCAGTTTGAAAAATATGGATAGAGTGAAAACCGCTATCATCGGCGCCTCGGGCTACTCGGGAGAGGAACTCGTCCGCCTGCTGCTGCATCATCCGCAGGCCGATCTGGTCGCCGTCACCTCGCGGCAATACGCCGGCAAAACGGTTGCCGAGATCTTTCCCCGTTTCGCCAGCCATCCCACCGCACGCGAATTGCGATTCGAAGAACCCGACACCTGGAAACTGGCAAAGAAGTCGGACGTCATCTTCCTCGCTCTTCCGCACGGTGTTGCCGCCGAATACGCGACGGCCTTGCTCGATAAGGGCAAGCGCGTCATCGACTTGAGTGCGGATTTTCGCTTGTCCGACGCCGATATCTATCAGGAATTCTACGGTCAGGAACACCCCGCGCCCCAACTGCTGTCCGAGGCGGTTTACGGACTGCCGGAAATTTATCGCGAGGAAATTCGCAACGCGCGACTCGTGGCCAGCCCCGGGTGTTATCCGACCAGCATCCTGCTTCCGATCATTCCCCTGCTCCGTGCCGGACTGATTAAGCATCATGGCATCATTGCCGATTCGCTGAGTGGGATCAGTGGGGCTGGCCGAAAAGTGGAACTGCCTTATTTGTTCGTCGAGTGCAACGAAAGCGTCCGGCCTTATGGCGTGCCCAAGCATCGGCACCTTTCAGAGATTGAGCAGGAACTCTCGATCGCCGCCAGCACGACGGTGCGGATCCAATTCACGCCCCATTTGATTCCCGTCAACCGGGGGATTCTCTCGACGATTTACCTCGCACCAGAGAAATATTTTTCCTCGGAGAAGGAAGCGTCCGAATTGAATCGTCAGATCAACCAGTGCTTTGAGGAGGCCTATGCGAATGAGACATTCGTCCGACTGCTCGGCGGCGCGACGTTGCCGGACACGAAAAATGTCGTCGGCACAAACTCCATCGAGATCGCCTGGCGACTGGACATCCGCACCGGACGGCTGATTGTCATGAGTGCCGAGGACAGTATCGTCAAAGGTGCCAGCGGGCAGGCAGTGCAAAGCCTGAATATTCTCTGCGGTTTCGACGAAACGGCGGGTCTGCTTCCCTGACGGACTGTTGAATATCGTTCGACGCCTGTCGCCGCGGAGGTCAAAAGGCAAGTTTTCAGGTGTACCGGAACCGCGGAATCCGCCTCCTCACTACAGGCCCACACTTCCCGTCGCGGCGTAGCGATCCAATCTAAAACTGCGCACGGCTGTGAAATCAAACCGCTTCCTCGACCACCGGATCCGCGCCGCTGTGCCGGACGATTTTCACATCGCGTCCCGATTCAATAATCTCGCCAGCCGAAATGACATCGAGGAGGTCGTCGCCAAACCTCGCCTTGCCGCTGGGTCGCAATTGCGAAACGGTGACGCCGGTTTGACCCAGTCGTGTACTTTTCTTTTGCTCCATCAGTTGAACGGTCTCGACGCCACTGGCCGTCTGCGAAACCAGCATCGAGTAGTAACTGGTTTGCGGCAGCCATTTGCTGAGCAACCAGATCAACGCGCACGACCCTAGCGCACCGAGGAAAAAACTGTTTAACGAGTCGCCGAAGATGTCTCCAACATTTCCGGGAGCGGAGAAGGTCGGCACACCCGGATACACGTCCGCCATGGCCATGATTAGAGAAATCACGATCAGGCCAAAGCCGGACAGCCCGATGATAACGGTGCCGGGAAACACGAACAATTCGACGACCAGCAGAATGACACCGAGTACGAATACGGCCACCCACTCAATTCCGGAAAGTCCCGCGATGTAGCCTCCGGCGAAATAGACGAGAAACGCGGCGATGCCGATTACGCCAAAGATTCCAAACCCCGGTGTCTTGTACTCGATATAAAACCCGGCCAATCCGATCATCAGCAGCAAAGGGCTGATGGCATTGATCCAGCGGGCAATCTTTTCAACTCCGCTCGCTTCAACACGGATGACCGTCGGATTCACGAGTCCCAGTTTGGCAATGACGCCTTCGATCGTCTCGACCGTTCCGGCGGACAGCAGTTCCTTTGCTGGTTCTCCATATTTTTTCTCCGCTTCGGTATTCGTCAAAGTCAGAATTTCGCCCTCCTCGGAAATGACTTCACCGTCAATTTCAAATTTGCGCAATTTCTGAATCATAGCTTCGGCGACCTTAACGTTATGACCGTTTTTTTCCGCGCTGGCCCGCACGAGGGCGGCAATCGCCGAGGTCGTTTTCGCCTCCATCGTTCCGCCGATGTCAGTCGGACCGCTCGGCCCCATCACGATCGGCGCCGCGGCGCCGATGACGCTTTCGGATGCCATGTAGATTTTTTCCGTCGCAAAGCTGATAAAGGCACCCGCACTGAACGCCTTCTTGTTGACGTAAGTGAATTTCCTTCCCGGAAATTTACCGATAATCCCGATAATCTCTTCCGTAATGTCCACGCGTCCGCCGTTGGTCTCCATGTCCAGAATAATAGCGTCCGCCTTCGCTTCCATGGCCTCTTTAACACCGCGCCGAACGACGTAAACAAGGGGTGGCATGATATCTTCTCGAATCGGGATGATGTAAACCTTTGGCCCAATCTTCTCCTCGGCTTTTGGTTCGACCTTTGCCTCTGATTCGGGCCCAACTCCGACGTCCGTTTTCGATTCGGTCTTTTTCTCCGCCTTCGGTTCGGCGGCGACAACAGATAAGGCCATGCCAGCCGTCAGCAATATTGAGATCCAACACTTCATGGTGCTAGCGTAGCGCAGTTACATTCCGCCCGCAAGATGCCCGTACAAACGCCATGCGTCTTGCTCTCCTCATCCGCCCTTGGCAGAATCTCGCGCAATGCGGGAAGCCATCAGGGCCTGGACGGAAAGCATCGAAACATTCGCGCTGGAAGTCATTTTTGAACAACGGCGCGGGAAACGCGCCGCCCTGCTCCGATCCGCCCTCTATAGCCTTTCCAAAATCTTTTCACTCGCCGTCAAGGCCCGGCTGTTTCTTTACAACGCCCGCATCCTGCGCGATTCGACCCTGGGCGTACAGGTCATTGCCGTGGGGAATATCACCGTCGGCGGAACTGGCAAGACGCCCGTCGTGGAGAAATTTGCCCGGGCGCTCCAGGACGAAGGGCGCAAAGTGGCCATTCTCTCGCGCGGTTACCGTTCCAATCCCGGGCCACTTCCGCGCCGATTCTTGAACCGAATCCTATTGCGTCAGGATACCACCCCACCCCGAGTTGTCTCGGATGGCAAATCGCTCCTGCTCGACAGCGACCGAGCCGGCGACGAACCCTATATGCTCGCCACCAACCTTAAAGACGTTGTTGTGCTGGTGGACAAGGATCGCGTCAAGGCCGGCCGCTACGCCATCGAGAAGTTCGGCTGTGACATCCTGCTGCTTGACGACGGATTTCAATATTGGAAACTGCGCGGTCGGCGGCGGGATGTGGTGTTAATCGACTGCCAACAGCCGTTCGGAAATGAGTATCTGCTCCCGCGCGGCACGCTGCGCGAACCGCCGAAACACCTGCGCCGCGCAAATTACATCTTCATCACCAAAAGCGATGGCAACACCGCCGCCCTGCGCGCCCGTATCAACAAACACAATCCGAAGGCCAAGATCATTGAGTGCGTGCACAGCCCGCTTTACTATGAGGATGTGTTTACCGGCGAACGACACGGATTGGAGTTCATCAAAGGCAAAAAAGTCGCGTCTCTCTCGGGTATCGCTCAGCCGGAGAGTTTTGACCAGAGCCTCGTCAAGATGGGTGCCGACATGGTTTACGCCAAACACTTCGCCGATCATCACCGCTTCACTCAACAGGAAATCCTCAACGTCATCAACCGGGCAAAAAAGCGCCAGGCCGACATCATCGTCACGACCCAAAAAGACGCCGTGCGCTTCCCCAAGATTGATCGGCGCGACTTACCCATGTATTTCATGCGGGTTGAAATTCGCATCCTGTCCGGCGCAAAGGACTTTCAGGATTGCGTGCATCAGATTTGCTTCCGCTAAACCGTGGACACACTGCTTTTCATTCTCGCGCGGATCGTCATTCTCCCGCTGCAACTGCTGCCGCTCAAACTGGTCGCGCAGCTCGGCCGGATTGGCGGAACCATTGCCTGGCGACTGGACCGCCGACACCGGAAAGTTGCCATCGATAATCTGACGCGATGTTTCGAGAAGGAAAAGACCGCCACCGAAATCGAGTCCATTGCGAAGGAAAACTTTCATCGTCTCGGCGAAAACTACGCTTCAGCGATTAAGACGGCCACAATGTCGCCGTCCGCGATTAAGAAAATTGTCTCGGTCAAAGTCGCGGATAAGCTTCCCGAACCCTCCGCAGAATATTCCGGAAACGTCGTCATCGCCACCGGCCACTTCGGCAACTTCGAGCTATACGGCCACACCTCCCTGTTCCTGCCCCGATTTCAAATCGCGACCACTTATCGCGCCCTGCGGCAGGCATCGCTCAATCGGTTAATGCAAAGCCTGCGCAACCGCTCAGGGTGTTGGTTCTTTGAACGTCGCAGCGAAGCGCGCCAATTGAAGGCCGCCATGCAGTCCGGCAACGTCATGCTGGGATTACTGGCCGATCAACACGCCGGCGACCGGGGCGCGTGGTTGCCGTTCTTCGGCGTGGAATGCTCAACCAGCACGGCACCAGCGGTGTTCGCCCTGCGGTACGATTGTCCACTCCATCCAGCGATGTGCTACCGAATTGGACTGGCGCGCTGGGAAATCGAGATTGGCAAGGCGATCCCGACTCACCATAATGGTGCGCGGCGCCCGGTCGACGACATCACGCTCGACATGAATCGAGCTCTCGAACAGGCCATTCGCCGAGATCCAGCCAACTGGTTCTGGGTCCATCGTCGCTGGAAGCCCGCATCGCGTTTTCAGAAAACCGGACCGAAACTGAACGAAGACGCCGATAATTGAGACAAGCCGTTTGAGCATTCGAACTCTTCAACCGGAACGGATATTGGTGCGCGGCGTCAACTGGCTTGGCGACGCGATCATGACGACTCCCGCGCTCTTGCGCTTGCGTGAGAAATTTTCCTCCGCGCATATCGCTCTGTTAACGCGAGACTCACTGGCGGATATCTGGACGAATCACCCGGCGATCAATCAGGTGATTACTTTCAATCGCGGTGAGTCACTCTTTTCCCTTGGCCGCGAACTCAAAGGCCACAGTTTTGACACAGCGATTCTCTTTCCCAACTCAACCCGGGCCGCTTTAGAGGCAGTGTGGGCAAAAATCCCTGTCCGCGTCGGTTATCGTGGCGGAGCACGAGGCTGGATGTTGACTCATTCAATCGCTCAACGCGAAAACATCTACCAGATGCGTAAGCGAACGACGCCCGAAATCAAAAGCCTGAATGCGCCGGGCAAATCATCGCGCCGAACGGAAATCCCTCCTGCATCTCACCACATTTATCATTATCTGGATCTCGTCTCCGGGATTGGAGCCAGCGCCGAACCCATGCGTCCCTGGCTACGGTTGTCCGAAAACGAAGTCGCCGCCGTCGCTAACGAGTTTGGTCTGCCGCAGCGCGAAGAATCGGTACTGGTTGGCCTGAATGCAGGCGCTGAATATGGCCCGGCCAAGCGCTGGCCTGTCGCCCGATTCATCGAAACCGCGATTGCCCTTAGCCGGCGAATCAAATGCCAGTTTGTAATCTTTGGAGGAGCGGCGGATTTCACTATCGCCAACGAAATTGTGGAAGGGTTGACGCGGAACGCAAATCCAGACGGCACTGCGGCATCCATCACTTTTTACAACCTCGCCGGCAAAACGACCCTGCGACAACTCTGCGGCGCACTCAAGATATGCGACGTAGTAATATCCAACGACACTGGTCCAGCTCATGTCGCTGCGGCCGTTGGCACTCCCGTCGTCATCCCGTTTGGCAGTACCTCACCCGAATTGACCGGCCCAGGTCTTCCGGGCGACGAAAAGCATGTTTTTCTTAAATCCACCGTCCCCTGCTCACCTTGCTTCGTCAAATACTGTCCAATTGACCATCGTTGCATGACAGAAATCACGGTTGACCAGGTCGCAAACGCCGTCTGCCGCATCGCCAACGAAGCGTGACTGACGAGTTCACAGTTCACTGAGTTCCGTGCATTGTGAACTGTGCACTGTGAACTGTGCACTTTCACCCCCCCGCCCGCCGCCTTGCGTTCAATCGTTAACTGCACAATAGTTCCGCCGTGAGTTTAACCGTGACTCAACTGACTGATCGACTGCTGGCGTCCTACGCCAAGGCCGGTGGCATCAACCATCTGGATGGCAAAAACCTTCCCTCAAAGAATGCCATCGAAAGAATCACTCATGATTTGTTGCGGTTGGTCTTTCCCGGATTCTTCGACGAGAAGCCGCTGCATTCATCCGAACTCAAGGTCGAGACTGCGATTCTGATGGATGAAGTGCAGGGGCGTCTGGAGGATGAGATTTATAAAAGCCTTGAATACCGCCCGATTCCAAGCGCGCCCAAGGGAAATTTCCGTTCCCTTGCCCGGCAACTGACGCTGGAGTTTCTCTCCTGTCTGCCGGACACCCGCGACCTGCTCCAGACTGACGCCGAGGCCGCCTTTCAAGGCGACCCCGCGGCACTGAGCAAAGAAGAAGTAATCGTCGCCTACCCTTTCATGGAAACGATCGCCGTGCAGCGATTGGCCCATGTGCTCTACAAAAAGGAGATTGCCCTGATTCCGCGCATCATGACCGAATGGGCGCACTCCCGCACGGGCCTCGACATTCATCCCGGGGCGAAAATCGGTTCCCACTTCTTCGTTGATCACTGCACGGGCACGGTTATCGGGGAAACGACCGAAATCGGCGACCACGTCAAAATGTATCAGGGCGTCGGTCTGGTCGCTCGGTCGCTGGCCGCAGGTCAGGCGTTGCGCGGCAAGAAACGTCATCCGACCATCGAGAACCACGTCACCATCTATGCGGGGGCCACCATCGTCGGTGGCGACGTGGTCATTGGTGAACACAGCACCATCGGGGCCAGTGTTTTTCTGATGCATAGTGTGCCGCCCAATTCCGTCGTGCTCTACGAAGAGCCGAACATCAAAGTACATGAAAAGCGCAAGCGCGAGGTGCCGGGTGGTGATTTTCAAATTTGACGGCCACGCAGCGTACCGTTTCGAATCGGCTGGTGATAATAAGTAGTCCGTCCGCGAACATTCCGGGACGAATTCAACATTGAGGAAGCCATGAAGCTGACGTCATTAACCCTTTTTACCGTCTTTTTTCTCCTGCTCGCTCTCCCTGCCAGCCACGCCCGCATCGGCGATACCATCGGGGACGCGAGTGACCGATACGGGCCGTTGCGCTCCAAGCGCATACTTTACTGGCCAAACGCGACAGTGGAACTCATCCGGTACGAACTCAACGGCATTGATGTCGCAATTTATTTCATCAACAAACGGGCCGAGGCGATCACCTATCACGACAAACTCGATCGCACCAACCGGACGGAGGACAAGTTAACGCAGCGCGGTCGTTTGAATGAATCCAGCGCGTTAGTACTTCTGTTCAAGAACAAGCTCAAGTCATCCCTCTGGAAAGAGGCCACGATTCAAGAAAACCGCCCGGCCAACGTAAGGGAGTATCTGAACCAGAGCGAGAGCGGCGAAGACTTCCGCCTGGCTGAGTTTTCGCAGACAACAGATTCCGAGTTTCGCAACGCCACGCTCACCATCAAGAGCAAGACTTTCATCGAGATCGAAAATCGTTTGTCAGGGTTTTGACAGTAAAACAAACTCCTTAACGCTGGGAGAGAGGGATTGCGCAGACGAATCCAACGCGTCCGACGAAAGTGATCAAAAATCCCGGATTGCCAAATCGTGCTTTTCGGTTATTCCATCGGACATGTCCCTTAAAGCACTTTCGCCTTTCGCCGCCAGAATCATCTTCACCGCGATCCTTGTAGTCACGCTCACAGACGGATTCGCGGCAAAATTCCGCGAGAACAAGAATCCGACTCCGGGCGATCTCGTTTTCGACGAATACTTTGCCCGCCAGACTGCCACGCTTTCGAAACAATGCCTGACTGAAATCAAGACCGCAGACGACTGGAAACGAAAGGCGCCCCAGTATCGAAAACAGTTATTTGAAATGCTCGGTCTCGATCCGCTGCCGCCAAAAAACGATTTGAAAGCCACGATCACCGGGACGGTGGATCATCCAGAATTCACCGTCGAAAATCTGCATTATCAATCCCTGCCCGGCTTCTACGTGACGGCCAATCTCTACATTCCCAAAGGGCTGACCAAACCCGCACCCGCCATCATCTACGTCTGCGGGCACGGCCGCGTGAAGAAGGGCGATGTCAGTTACGGAAACAAAACTCATTACCAGCATCACGGAGCCTGGTTCGCGCGCAACGGCTACGTCTGCATGGTAATTGACACGGTTCAACTCGGTGAACTCGAAGGAATCCACCACGGCACCTACCGCGAGAAGATGTGGTGGTGGAACTCGCGCGGCTACTCGTCAGCGGCGACCGAAGCATGGAACTGCATCCGTGCGCTCGATTACCTGGAGACCCGAAAGGAAGTGGATAAGAACCGTTTCGGCGTCACCGGTCGTTCCGGGGGCGGCGCGTATAGCTGGTGGATTGCCGCGCTCGACGAACGCATCAAGGCCGCCGCGCCGGTCGCCGGCATCACCGATTTGTGGAATCACGTCGTCGATGGTTGTGTGGAAGGACATTGCGATTGCATGTACCACGTGAACACCTATCGGTGGGACTTCGCACAAATCGCCGCGCTCGTCGCGCCACGCCCTCTGCTCCTCTGCAACACCGACGATGATCGCATCTTCCCGCTCGACGGCGTTACCCGCCTCTACCAACAAGTCAAACGCATCTATGAATTGAACGGCGCGCGCGCGAATCTCGGGCTCGTGATTACGCCCGGCCCGCACAAGGACACTCAGGAACTCCGCATTCCCGTGTTCAACTGGTTCAACAAACATCTCAAAGGCGAGCAACCGTTCATCACGATGCCCGCCGAAAAACTGTTCGAACCGGAGCAACTCCGCGTGCTCAAAGAGGCCCCCGACGACGAGCGCACCACGACGATTTACGAGTCATTCGCCACCGTGGCAAAGGACGACGACTCACCCGACGCGAAAGAACTGCTTTCGGCGTTGCGGCAAAAGGTGTTTCGCGGTTGGCCACGGCAAGCCTTCTCCGTGGATGCCAAAACCATCGCGACCACCGAGCATGACGGTATTTCCCTACGCGTCATCGAGTTCACCTCCGAGGCACCATTCCGCCTGCGCGCCTACGTGGCCCAACCCGTCGGCGTCGAACCGAAGGCGCTCCATCTCGAGGTCATTGACGAGGAACAATGGTCGCAGCAACTCGCACTTGCGACCGTCGGATTCGCGCCCGCGTTCACGGAGGAATTCAAACTGGCCGGTGTGGATACCAACCAACCGGTCAGCAGGCGGATGCAACAGGCCTTTGGCGGTTGGGTGCAGTACATCAAGGGCAACCAGAGCGCCTACGTCACGCTGACCGTGCGCGGTATCGGAAACACCACGCTCAACAAGGACGAACGCCACAGAACCCAGGTTCGACGGCGCTTCATGCTGCTCGGCCAGACGCTCGACGGTATGCGTGTCTATGATGTCACCCGCGCTGTCGATGCCTTGCGCCTGACTTCCACGCTGACTAAACTCCCACTCCATCTTTGGGCCCGAGATGGCATGGCCAATTCCGCCCTTCTCGCGTCGTTGTTTATCAAAGATGTGGAGAAACTCCACCTCACCAACCTCGCCATGGACGACCATTCAGCACCGGATTATCTGAATCTTTCCCGCATCGCGACCTGGCCGACCCTGGTGACGCTGGCCCGGCAATCAAGCGAAGTGGAAGTGAAAAACAAGGGTGAAAAATAGTCACACTGAAGTGACCGACTCCATGCAAGAGAGAACCCACTCGCGCCGTCACGTATTACCGTGAACCAGGCATCCGCCACGCCTCATCGAAATAACCCGCCGCAATGGCCTCCTCGGGGAAATCGCCTGGGCCCGGTGCCCACGAATCCGCATCTGGCTTAATGCGCATAATCGCCCAGTCGCCGTGGCGGGGGAAGAGGAGGTAGTTCAACGATGCGAACTCTTTTTCATGAAACGTGTGGCCACTGTTCACGACGAGATAGCGGCCGGTCGCACCCGCAAGCGGACTCGCAGAGATAAATGCCGGAGCATGGTCGTTGGCCGAGTAGTCTTTTCCAGCGGCTCGAAGCTTTTCCCTGCTCCAGGTCATTGGCAATTGCGGCAGCGCTTTATTAATCCAGAGATTGCTGCCGGGATCGCCGAAAAGAATCAGGTTCCTATCACGCATATCGGCCTCGGTTACTTCGGTATCGTTTTTCACCGGCAAGTCGCCGCGCATATAGCGCGCCCATTCATAGGTGAATCGACGCAGACTTGCCTCCGCCCACGCACCAACTTTCAGATTCCACGGTTTGCCCGTGCCCCGAACACACAGAAACGGCGCAACAAACGCGTCATCGATCGGTCCCTGCAAGCCCGGTTGTTTGCCGGTCAAAGTCAATTCCTCGCGAGAGCCATCGCAAACCCACTTGGCCCGTTGTTGCGTAAAGACAAGCGTCACGGGTATGTCCACCGATTTTCGTTTTGGCAACTTCACTTCCTGACCACCGATGCGAACATTCGCGGCGCTCCCCTGCAACATCGGTGGGCGAATGGCGAAGCGGGTTATGTTTCGCGGTTCCAGGATTTCAATCGAACCATCCGCCTCGACGGTGGCCTCGATTTCGGCGCGGGTGTAATGCTCCTTGAGCGCGAGAACTTCAAGCCATTTGCAGCGGCTGTATTTCAACGTCCAGGTGACGAAACGAATGTGTCGCGGCGCAGGGTCGAGACCTTTGGCAACGTATTCGCCGATGCGACGCATCTGTTCGCGATGCGTCACCGGGTCGATGACGTGACCCGTGCCGGGTGAAATCAGATTCACCATCTTCAGTCCCTCGCGCGCGAAGGCTTCTCCCATGATGACATGCGCCTGAAAAAAGACGTCCTTGTCGCCTATCGCCGCGAGGGCGGGAACGACTCCGGCGTTCGCGGCGTAATCAACAGAATCCAGCATGTGCAGCCCCAGTTCCTGATGCGGCGGCAACGAACCGACCTTGATGAAGTTGCGCAGCGGAGTTTCGGAGAACCGATGCGTGTCCACGTAACCGCAATAGGGACCGATGGCCACAAAGCGATCCGGATGTTTCAGGCCCAGGTGCCACGTGCCCGAGGCCCCCATTGACATGCCACGCAACACGATCCGATTGCGGTCGATGCGGTAGTTGCGACAAACCGCCTCGATGGCTTCAAACACATCGGTCTCTCCGGCCCAGCGGTAACAATTCTCCACGCGCCCCAATGGGTGCAACTCGATGTAATCCTGCTTCGGCGCGGAACCGCCGCCTGAATCGCCCGTGTCAAAGCGCGCGCCAAAGCGCAATTCGCTCAATCCCACCGGGCGCGTGCTGCCATGCAGAACCACGTCGAGTCGCATCGGACTTTTGCCATCGTATCCTGCGGGAACAATCACGCCATAAGGCTGAGTCGAACCGTCCACGGCAGAAATATAGCCGCGCAACTGTTTACCACGCTGGTCGGTCCACATTGCATTTTTGGCCAGCAAGGCGTCGGACCGTTGCTTTCCACGATGCAACGACTTTTTGATCAGAGTCACATCTTTGGCAGTCAGATTCGTTTCGTAGCGCAACGCCCAGATGATGCCTTTGTAGAACTGCTCGGCATCCGCAAGTTGGTCGAGCTTCGCGGGGTCGGCCGCACTGCCACTTGAAGCGCGAATGCGATTCAGTCTGGCGGCAAGATCGGAGAGTTCCTTTTTGAATTGCCGCTGTTCATCACCGGAAAACCCTTTGGGAAATTTGTCCGGGATGGACGACAACGGCGCGGGAACCAATTGAGCCTGGGTTGAAAAAACAGCGCTGAGCAGCAATCCGATGACGAAAACGGCGACACCAGGCCGAGTTGAATCACTGCAACCAAATAAGCTCGGCCGACCGACAATAGCGAATGTGCCTGACACACCATGAGAATGACCGATGCGTCGGCTTTATCAAACGAGAAATCACGCGACCCCGTGGTTGGCCACCGGAGTACAAAACATTCGCTTGACCGGCCTTGCGGGTTTCCCGACGCTCTCGGAGTCACTCATGAAAAAAGGCTTTCTGCTACTGCTAACACTCGCTTTGCTCCCCACGTTCGCCGCTCCGGTGGATGAGCTGGAGAAGGCGGTCGTGCAAATCTACACTGCCAGCCAATCGCCGGACTGGAACCGCCCCTGGCAGTTCAGCAATGTCCAGCGGTCGAGCGGCTCCGGTTTTGTCATCAAGGGGCGGCGCATCATGACCAATGCTCATGTCGTGAGCTGGGCAAGACAGATTCTCGTCAAACGCCATCAGGATCCACGCCTCTACGCTGCCCACATCAAGTTTATCGGGCATGACTGCGATCTCGCCCTGTTGGAGGTGGACGACTCCCTGTTTTTTGAAGGCATCGATCCGTTGGAATTCGGAAAACTACCCGGGGTAAGGACGACAGCGGTCACGTATGGTTATCCGGCAGGTGGCGAACAGATTTCCTATACCCGCGGAGTCGTATCCCGTGTCGAGATGCAGACCTATGCTCACCCCGGGAATCGCTCGCTGCTTGGAGTGCAGACGGACGCAGCCATCAATCCCGGAAACAGCGGAGGACCGGTCATCCAGGATGGAAAAGTTATCGGAGTGGCTTTTCAAGGGA
>CALBIE010000324.1 GCA_937893495.1 uncultured Verrucomicrobiales bacterium
AATATCGTGGTCATCTTCTGCGACGACATGGGCTACGCGGATGTCGGGTGTTTCGGTGCCAAAGGCTACCAGACTCCGCACCTCGACCGGATGGCGCGCGAGGGAATCAAGTTCACGAATTTCCACGTGTCCTCGGCGGTGTGCTCGGCCTCGCGCGCGGCGTTGTTGACGGGCTGCTACCACACGCGCGTGGGCATTCGTGGCGCGCTCGGCCCGAAGTCAACCCACGGCATTCACGCGGCCGAGATGACGTTGGCCGAACTGGTCAAGCAGAAGGGGTATGCCACGGGGATGTTCGGCAAATGGCATCTCGGGCATCATCCACAGTTCCTGCCGACGAGCAACGGCTTCGACGAGTACTTTGGCCTGCCCTACTCGAACGACATGTGGCCGTATCATCCGAATGTGCTGCATCTTCCGATGGCGGAACGGCTCAAGAAGTGGCCGCATCTGCCCCTGCTCGAAGGCCTGCGTGTCATCAACGCGCAGGTGTCGCCGAAGGATCAGGAGAGTTTGACGACGTGGTATGCGCAGCGGGCGGTCGGCTTCATTGAGCGGAACGCGGACAACCCCTTCCTCCTTTACCTGGCGCACAGCATGCCGCACGTGCCGCTGTATGTGAGTGACAAGTTTCGCGGCAAAACCGCGCGTGGTCTTTACGGTGATGTGATTTCAGAAATCGACTGGTCGGTGGGCCAGGTGCTCGCGGCGCTCAAGCGAACGGGAAATGATCGCAACACGCTGGTGATCTTCACCTCGGACAACGGGCCGTGGCTTTCCTATGGCGAACATTCGGGCGTGGCCGAGCCATTGCGCGAAGGCAAGGGAACCTCGTGGGAAGGCGGCGTGCGCGTACCGTTCATCGCCCGGTGGCCCGGCAAAATTCCATCGCGCAAGGTGTGCGACGAACCGGCGATGACGATTGATATTCTGCCGACGGTCGCGAAATTGACCGATGCACCGCTGCCGCATCATCGGATCGACGGCAAGGACATCTGGCCGCTGCTGGCGTCGGAGAAGGGCGCGATCAGTCCGCAAGAGGCCTACTACGTTTATTACGGAAACGACCAGTTGCAGGCGGTCATCAGTGGGCGTTGGAAGCTGATTCTGCCGCATCGCTATCGCACGATGGACGGTCGGCCCGGTGGCAAGAACGGTTTGCCGGAGAATTACTCGAACAAGGATGTCGGCCTGGAATTGTACGACGTGAAGGCGGACGTCAGTGAAACGACCGACGTGGCGAAGTTGTATCCGGATGTGGTGCAACGCATGCGGGGACTGGCGGAGAAGGCGTATCATGAACTGGGCGACGGCCCGATGAAACGCAAAGGCTCCGCCGTTCGCCCGGCCGGGCAGTTGGTGATGACCAAATAATTCCTTCCGTTGCGGCGCGGACTGAGCGGGCTGAGGTGAAACGGGTTTCGTGACTTTGCGCCAGTTTTATGATTCCTCGTTTTTGTATCAGCATCGATGATATCCGCGCGGCACATGCGCGGATTCGTGAATACATTGTCCGCACCCCGGCAAAGGAGTTTGCCGAGATCGACGAACTGGTTGGCGCCACGGTCTTCTTCAAGAGCGAAAATCTTCAGCACGTTGGCGCGTTCAAGGCGCGCGGCGCGACGAATGCTGTGATGTCGTTGGATGATCATACCGCCCAGCGTGGTGTGGCGACGCATTCCTCGGGAAACCATGCCGCCGCGCTGGCTCGGGCGGCGAATCTGCGCGGCATTCCCGCGCACGTGGTGATGCCGCGCAATTCGCGGCCGATCAAGTTGCTGGCGGTGCGTGCCCTGGGCGTGGAGCCGATTTTGTGTGAACCCACCGCCGAGGCTCGGCAGGCCGCCGCTGAAAGGGTCGTCGAGGAAACGGGCGCGACAATGATTCATCCGTACGATCAGTCGGAGATCATTGCCGGACAAGGTACCGCCGCGCTGGAATTGACCGAACAGGTCGAGCGACTTGATGCGGTTGTCGTGCCGGTGGGCGGCGGCGGATTGCTCGCGGGGACGCTGATTGCCATCAAGTCCATCTGGCCGAACACCCGGGTAATTGCGGCGGAACCGGCCTGGGCGGACGACGCGTTTCGCAGTTGGAAGAGCGGGAAGATTGAGCAACCCACCCGCTACGACACGGTCGCGGATGGCTTGCGAACACCCCTTGGTCAATACACTTTTCCCATCATTCGCGAGTTCGTGGATGATATTCTGCTGGTCGAGGAATCCGAGATTGAGGAAGCGACGGGACTGTTGAAGAAGTTGTCGGGAATGGTGGTGGAACCGTCTGGCGCGGTTTCGTTTGCGGCGTTGCGAAAGTACGCAAAACAATTCTCCGGTCAACGGATCGGCATTGTCCTGTCTGGTGGCAATATGGATGTTTCCGACTTGGGACCGCCAGACGGCCGCGACGGCGCGAAGACGAATACTTGTTCATGACCTGACCGCCAACCTGGCGTTTCGGCGAACCCCGGCATTGTCAGCGCATTGGAAATCAGAATAATCATGGTCATGAAGCGGATTCTATCGGGTTGCGTTATTTTCTGTTTTGGTCTTGGAAGTGATCTCTGCCTATGGTCCGTGCCGGTTCAGGGTGCATCGAAAAACGATTCGAAGCCGAAACCGGTGGCCAGGCAGGCTCCCGCCGCGGTCGGGCAGAAGTTGCCGGGGAGATTCGATTGGATGCCACCCCCGATAGACGATGTCCGTCTGAACTCGGACTGGGCGAACAGTGACCAGATCATTCCGGAGCTCATCGTCGCAAAGACTCCCAAAGCGACCGCCGACCGCTCGAAGTTTACGCGGGAATATGTGCTCGAACTGGAGCGGTTTGGAATCAGCAATGACGGCTCCAATCCGGTCGAGACTTCACGGGGCCTCAATCGCGCGCTGCAACACGCGAAGACGTCGGGCGCGAATCGAATCGTTTTTCCCAAAGGCGTCTATTTGATCAGTGAAACCGATCCGGTGGTGATCGATCATCAGGACACCATAATTGATCTCAACGGCGCCACGTTGCAGATCAATGCGAACGGGTTGCCGAAGTACTCCGTCATGGAGATCGTGGATGGAGCCCAAAACGTGCGGGTGACGAACGGAACGCTGCGCGGCGACCGGGACCGGCATGAATTCGGTGGCAAAATGAAAAGTCACGAATGGGGGCACGGTCTCATCGTGCACGGCGGTCGGAATCTGGAGATCGATCACCTCCGGTTGACCAACGTGACGGGCGACGGCGCGAACAC
>CALBIE010000325.1 GCA_937893495.1 uncultured Verrucomicrobiales bacterium
CACGGAAATCCATTTAGGCAGCTCTTATGAATATGAAACTCTCTCTGATCGCCTCCGTTGCAGTTGTCTGCGGTTTTACCACTTCGTTTGCGGATGACTGGCCTCAATGGCGCGGTGCGGATCGAAGCGATCACTCCAGGGAAACTGGATTGCTTAAGAGCTGGCCAACGGGCGGCCCCCGGCAGGTCTGGCTGAACGAGGACGTTGGTCTCGGGTATTCCGGATATTCAATTGTGGGCGGCACGCTTTTTACAATGGGTTTGAGGGCAGATGATGAATTCCTGATTGCGGTGGACGCCGCGACGGGCAAGGAGCGTTGGGCTACCGCAGTGGGCGGTCGGCTGAAAAATGGCTGGGGCGATGGACCAAGATCTTCTCCAACCGTGGACGACAATCGGGTTTATGCCCTTGGGGGACTGGGTGACCTGATTTGCGCGGATGCAAAGACCGGGCGCGCGATATGGAAGACATCGATGTCCAAACTCGGTGGCGGCAAGCCGGGATGGGGCTATTGCGAATCAGTGCTGGTGGATGGCGACAATGTTGTTTGTACCCCGGGCGGTCGCAATGGCGCCATTGCCGCACTGGACAAAAGCACGGGTAAGTTGGTTTGGCAGTCGAGCGGTTTTACGGAAGGCGCCCAATACGCGTCAATCGTGCCGGCTACCATTCATGGACGTAGGCAGTACATTCAATTGACCATGAAGGCACTCGTGGGAATTGACGCTTCCAACGGCAAACTGATTTGGCAATCGGAGTGGCCGGGGCGCACGGCCGTGATTCCGACACCCATAGTGAAGGGCAATGAAATCTACGTTGCCTCCGGCTACGGAGTTGGTTCCAAAAAAATCAGGATTAAGCCCGATTCCTCAGTGGAAACGATCTGGGAAAACAAAGTGATGAAGAATCATCACGGTGGAGTTATTTTGTTGGGCAATCAGTTGTATGGTTATTCCGACGGGCCGGGATGGATCTGCCAAAGCTGGGAGTCCGGCGAAGAGGTGTGGGCGGAAAAGCGGGCCTTGAGAAAGGGCGCGATTTATTACGCCGACGAGCGGTTTTATTGCCTCGATGAAACCAGCGGGACCGTGGCCCTGATTGAAGCAAGTCCGAAGGGTTGGAACGAGAAAGGACGTTTCAAACTGAGTCCTCAAACCACGCAGCGCAATCCGAAGGGCAAAGTCTGGACGCATCCGGTCATCAGCGACGGGAAGCTTTTCTTGCGCGATCAGGAATTGCTCTACTGCTTCGACGTGAAGGCGAAGTAATGCCCGGACAAATGCAATAGATCAAGCGTCGCCTCGGGTGGCGCTTTTTTGTGAGCATGTACTGGAATGGCAGTTGCGTTCGGGGTGATTTCGTCCTATTCCAATGGTCGTCCATTATTCTGTAATATGAAAAGTATTTTACGTTTGTTACCTGTTTCGCTCGTTCTCTTCGGCCTGATTGAGGGAGCTTCTGCGGGAGCCACCAATGGTTTCCCTACGCGAGGGATCATGCCCAAGGAGGAGATTGGTGCTTTGCGGTTTCTTTCCGCCCATCCGGATTACGATGGACGGGGCGTTGTTGCCGCCATTTTTGACACGGGTGTGGATCCGGGTGCTGCGGGATTGCAGATGACGTCGGATGGTAAACCGAAAATCGTCGATATCATTGACGGTTCCGGGAGTGGCGATGTGGACACCTCAACAGTGGTCAAGGCGAAGGATGGTGTAATTGAAGGATTGACCGGGCGGAAGCTGAAAGTGGGCAAGGATTGGAAGCCCAGGAATGACGAATACCGCATCGGGATCAAGCGGGCCTATGAACTTTATCCCGGCGCGCTGGTCGGGCGTTTGAAGTCCGACCGGAAAAAGGAGTGGGACAAAAAGCAACGCGCCTTGCTGCTGAGAGAGACGGCGCGATTGGAAGCCTTTGATAAACGATTTCCGAAACCGACCAAGGGGCAGAAAAAAAGCCGGGAAGATATCGAGAAACGGATTAGTCAGTTGAAATCAATCCAATCGAAATATGATGACCCGGGCCCGATTTTCGATTGCGTCGTATTCAACGACGGCAAGGTGTGGCGGGCCGTGATTGACACCGATGAGGACGGCGACCTCGGTGACGAGAAGGCGATGACAAACTTCAAGACTGAACGTGAATACTCCACGTTCAGCAAACTCGATTTGCTCAACTTCGTCGTCAACATTTACGACAATGGCAATCTTCTCTCAATCGTGGCCGATTGCGGAGCCCACGGAACCCATGTTGCGGGAATCGTGGCGGGGTATTTCCCCAAGCAACCCGAACTCAACGGGGTGGCGCCGGGTGCTCAAATCGTATCGGTGAAGATCGGAGATTCTCGCATGGGTTCTTCGTCGATGGGTACGGGCGAGACACGGGGAATTATCTCCGTGCTTCAAAACAAGTGCGACCTGATCAACATGAGCTACGGCGGCGATACGCTGAACCCGAACCGCGATCGCCATGCCCGGTTGTACACGGAGTTGGTAAACAAACACGGGGTCATCTTCGTTTCGAGCGCTGGCAACAATGGTCCCGCGCTTTCCACCGTTGGATCACCGGGCGGAACGACTTCCGCCTTGATCGGTGTGGGGGCATATGTTTCTCCGCAGATGATGAAGGCGCAGTATTCGTTGAGAGAGGAACTGCCGGGGATCAATTTCACATGGACATCGCGCGGACCGACATTTGATGGTGACATGGGCGTCGATATCTGTGCACCCGGTGCGGCCATCTCACCGGTGTCCAACTGGACGCTGCAGCGGAACATGTTGATGAACGGG
>CALBIE010000326.1 GCA_937893495.1 uncultured Verrucomicrobiales bacterium
GTGCTTCGCACACAGCCGCGCTCCGGCCCATTTGCAATCGGGGGCAGTGCCAGGGTGCGCCCCATGGCGGCGCGGTGGCGAACCTCGGCTTGCGTGCCGAACCGGAAACCATCACACTTTTCGACCAAGGGAATCATTATGGTCGAAATACGAAAACTGAAGCGAATCCTGCTGGTGGACGACCAGCTCGAGATCATCGAAATGGCCGGTAAACTACTGAAGGCCAAAGGATACCAGATCAACATTGCCCGCAACGGACGGCAGGCACTGGAAGTCGTCAGCAAGACTCCGCCGGACCTGATTCTCAGCGATGTGGACATGCCCGAAATGAACGGGCTCGACCTCTGTCGGCAACTCAACGGCGATCCGATCACGCGCGAAATTCCGTTCATCTTCCTGTCCGGCAACACGGATCCGAAAGAGATCGTGAAAGGCTTCGAAGCCGGCGCGGTGGATTACGTGTCCAAACCGTTCAATTCCCGCGAACTGCTCTCGCGACTGGACACGCATCTGTCGCTCCGGGGTGCCAAGGTGCAACTGGAGGAACTGACGGACAAGGTTTCCCGCTACCTCTCGCCGCAGCTTTATGACGCCATCTTCGCCGGCGAGAAAGGCGTGTCGCTCGGCGAGACCCATTTGCGGCCGCTCACCGTGTATTTCTCGGACATCGTGCAGTTCACGAAGAAGACCGAATCCATGGGCGACAAGGATCTGACCCATTGGCTCAACGGTTATTGCGATCAGATGGCCACCATCTGCCTGAAACACGGCGGTACGCTCGACAAGTTCATCGGCGACGCGGTGATGGTGTTTTTTGGCGACCCGCAATCCAAAGGCGAAAAGGAGGACGCGATCGCGTGTCTGCGCATGGCCATCGAAATGAACCAGGCGGCCGACGAATGGGACGTCCAGATTCGCACCGGCATCAACACGGGGCCCTGCTACGTCGGCAACTTCGGTTCGGCCCGGCAGATGAACTACACGGTCATCGGCGGCGTGGTCAACACCGCCGCCCGTCTGCAGGGCAAGTCCGAACCGGGTAAAATGCTCATTTCCGCCGCCACCTATGAACTGGTCAAGGACGACTTCTGGTGCGACGAACATGGCAAGGTCACGGTCAAAGGCATCGAGGGCGAAATCATGACCTACTGGGTCAACGGTTGAGCACCGACGTCATTGGAGCGCGCCGCTCCGGCCCCATTTCCCGGCCAATCGAATCAACCCAATCCGAACCCCGATGAACAACCCACCGCCCGAACCGGTTGAGTCGCCCGCCGCCCGCATCATGGTGGTGGATGACGAATCCGCCCTCTCCCACCTGACCCGGCTTACCCTCGAACGATTCGGCGGCTATCAGGTCTGCGAAGTCAACCACTCGCCGGACGCCATTGCAACGGCCGGAACCTTCCATCCGGATCTGATCCTCATGGATGTGAACATGCCGGTAATCGACGGCGGCGAATTGGCCGTGCAATTTCGCGAACATCCCAGCCTCGGGAAAATTCCCATCATCTTTCTGACCTCAATGGTTCACTCATCGGAGGCCGGGGACACGGGCCTGATCAGTAACAATCGTCGTTTCCTGTCCAAACCGATCAACCGCGAGTTCCTGCTCGCAGCCATCCGGGAAGTTCTGGCGGAGAAGGGCCCGGCCTGAATCGGGTTGCAAAGCAAGCGCAGACGAAATGATTCAGTGTCTCACCCGCACCGGACGCCCCATGGAGTGCGGTGTCGAGCTACCGCACTCCATAACGCTCGCGCTGTTCAAACCGCCTCCCGGAGCGCGGCCTTCAGGTCGCTTCAAACGTCGCCTGCCAACGGCAGTGCCCGGACCCAACGCTGTCGCGGATATCCCCACGACTGCACGCCTCAGCACATCCGAAAGCCAATCTGTCTTTCCCCGCTGATGCGGCGTAAACGTCGCGCTCCGGAGCGCGACCTTCAGGTCGCTTCAAGCATCGCCTTCCAAAACGCGTAAAAAAAATCCCACCCCCGCACTTCGCCCTTCAACCCGTCGCCTCTTCCCGGTAATCTCCGCACGTCATGCAAGGTTTCGATCCAGATCGCGGCAATCCGCCACGGAACCCCGGCCTGCTCAAACTGATCCGCGCAAAACGGGAGCGACACTGGAAGCCCTCGCCGGAAGATTTGAAACGAGGATTTCGCGGATGGCATCAGCGGGGTTACCTGCCGCATTTCGACGCCCCGGACGTCAGACAGTTTCTCACCTTCCAGCTCGCGGATGCCTTCCCCGTGAAACGCCGGGGCGAATGGCAGTCGTTCCTTGCCGAAAACGCGACGTCCGCAAACCGCCGGAAAATTGAAGCCTGGTTGGATCGCGGTTGCGGCGAATGCTGGCTTCGACGGCCGGCGGCAGCCGATGCCGTTCAACAAACCCTTCGCAGCGGTGATGGCCGGAACCACCGCCTGCTGGCATGGGTCATCATGCCGAACCATATCCACGCCGTTGTTCAGGTCGGCGAGATTCCGCTGTCAAGACTGATTGAACGTTGGAAGGGAACCACGGCGCGCCGTTGCAATGAACTGCTCGCCCGTCAGGGAAAATTTTGGCAGGCAGACTATTTTGACACTCTCATTCGCGATGAATCCCATCTGAAACGGGCGATTCGCTATGTTGAACAGAATCCGGTCAAGGCCGGACTCGCAACGACAACGCGACAATGGCGGTGGAGCAGCGCGGGCTTTCGCGATGAGTATGAATTGCTGCCACCCAGTAATGTGGATCCGCCAAACCAGGCAAACGTGATTGAACATTGAACGTCGCGCTGGAGCGCGACCTTCAGGTCGCTTCAAACGTCGCCTGCAACTACGACGCCCGAACCCAACTCTTCGCGGATATCCCCACGACTGCACGTCCCAGCACGTCCGAAAGCCGTTCTGCCTTTCCCTGCCGATGCGGCGTAAACGTCGCGCTCCGGAGCGCGACCTTCAGGTCGCTTCAAACGTCGCCTGCAACTACGACGCCCGAACCCAACTCTTCGCGGATATCCCCACGACTGCACGTCCCAGCACGTCCGAAAGCCGTTCTGCCTTTCCCCGCCGATGCGGCGTAAACGCCGCGCTCCGGCGCTCGCGCTGTTCAACGACGCGCCGCTAGTCCACCCGACTGCCTTTGCGGCGTGACATTCCTTCGACGATTCGAAACCCTCCCCGCTCAGCATACCAATGAAAAAGACTACCATTCATTTCTATCTGTTGTTTCTGCTCGGTATCGGTTCGTCCCTGCGCGCCGGTGAGCCAGACTACAACCTGCTCGTCATCCAGACGGATGAGCACAATTACCGGACGTTGTCCTGCTATCAGAAGCTGTTGCCCAGGTCGGACTACTACCATGGCACCTCGGTCATCAAGACGCCGAACATCGACTGGATTGCAAACAACGGTGCCCTCTGCACCAGTTTTTATGCGACCACACCCGTGTGTTCGCCATCACGGTCCGCCCTGGTTTCCGGTCGCTATCCGCAGAACACACCGGTCGTGAACAACGACATTCCCCTCGCCGATGACATCGTGACCTTTGCCGAAATCCTTCGACGCAAGGGTTTCGCCACCGGCTACGCCGGCAAATGGCATCTGGACGGAAAAGGCAAACCTCAATGGGCTCCCGAACGCAAATTCGGTTTCGACGACAATCGTTTCATGTTCAATCGCGGTCATTGGAAAATGTTCGCCGATACGCCCGAAGGTCCGCAGGTGGCATCGCGAAACGCGAAAGGCGAACCCAATTACGGCCTGGCCGGAGCGAATGACAAAACCTTCGCCACGGACTGGCTGGCGGACAAAGTCGTGGACTTCATCGAGACGAACAAAGAAAAGCCGTTTTGCTATATGGTCAGCTTCCCTGATCCGCACGGGCCGAACACGGTGAGAGCGCCGTATGATTCCAAATACGCCAATGCAAAAATTCCTACACCGGATTCCACGCTGTCTAAAACCAGGGAACAAACTCCGATTTGGGCAGCAATGACGCCACGCCTCACGGCCGATACTGTCCGCAGCCTGATGCCCAAATACTATGGCATGGTCGAATGCCTCGACGACAACGTGGGGAAGATTCTTGATACACTCCGCAAGCATGGTCTCCTCGAGAAAACCGTCATCGCTTTCACTTCAGACCATGGCGACCTGTGCGGCGAGCATGGTCGGTTGAACAAGGGCGTGCCCTATGAAGGCTCGGCGCGGATTCCGTTCCTCCTTTATTTTCCCAACAAGATTAAAGGCGGCACGGTCGTGAATGAAGCGCTCACCTGCGTCGATTTCCTCCCCACCGTGTTCAGCATGATGGGGGTCAAAACCGCGGGTAAAGAACAGGGACGCGATGCCTCCAGGTTGTTCCGACAACCAGGCACTGCGTGGAATGACATTGCCTTCGTTCGCTCCACCGGAAGCGGCAATAATTGGCTGATGGCCGTGACCGATCGTTACAAACTCATCTTTGCCACGCAGGGCAAACCATGGCTGTATGATCTCCAGGCCGACCCGGATGAGTTGAACAATGCGCTGGAGAACCCCGAGCATCGGGAAACCATACGCGGAATGGCCACCGCACTGTCAAAATATGGTCGGACGTACGGCGATCCTTATCTCGACCACCCTCGAATCAAGGCCGACACCCGTTGGGCGGTCAGTGAAAAAACCGAGTACGTTGAGCCAGCCAATCTCGAGAAACCGGCACCGGGAAAAAAGCGCAAGGGGAAAAAGAAGGCCAAGTAACTGCGGTCCTTGCTCCGTGATTACCGGAGGGTGGATAGGATTTCAACGCACCAACAGCCCGCCCCGTCATGTGGGCGGCTATCGAAGACCCTAAACCGAATCCATGCAGTAGGAGCGCGGCATTCATGCCGCAGAAACGTGACTATTCCAATCGGATTGCGAGATTTTGAGGGGATGGTTCTGACACACCAGCTGGTGTGGACTGGCCAAATCGGGTGTACACGTGCGTAAATGTCAGTTGCAAGTGGACGCTTCTGCGGAATGAATTCCGCGCTCCGGTCGTTTCAACTGAATAGGTTCGGGCTAAAACACTTCGCCGTCGTTGAAGAATCGCTTGAGTTCGGCGGCCGCGCTTTCCTGTGAATCAGAGGCGTGGCAGATATTCTTCATCTTGTCCTGCCCGAAATCGCCACGAATCGATCCCTTGGGTGCCACGGCGGAATCGGTCGGCCCCAACAATTCGCGAACCCTATCGATAACACTATCGCCAGTCAGCGCAATGGCGATCACCGGACTCGATTGCATAAACCCGACGACCTCCGGGAAGAACGGCAATGCCGCAATGTGCGCGTAATGTTCCTTGAGGATCTCCT
>CALBIE010000327.1 GCA_937893495.1 uncultured Verrucomicrobiales bacterium
GTCCGAGAGCGGCCGCGACTTTCCGCGCCTGAAAGGGAGAAAGCCCCACGGCCGGGTCCACCCATTCTTTGACGATTTTTTCAGGAGTCCTCTCAGCGACTTCCTCAATGTCCACGCCGCCCTCCGTGCTGGCCATGATCACAAGGCGCGAATTTGCGCGGTCCAGCAGCACTGCCAGGTAGAGTTCACTTTTGATATTGGTGCCTTCCGTGATCAAAACCTTTTGCACCAGACGACCGTCCTCCCCGGTCTGTTTAGTAACCAGCACCTGCCCGATCATATTGCCGGCCACTTCGTGGACTTCGGCCGCGCTCTTGCACAGTTTGACTCCACCTTGAAAGCCGCTTTTGAAAGTTCCTTTGCCACGCCCTCCCGCGTGAATCTGAGTTTTGACGACGATGACGCCTGAGCCAGCCGCAATGAGTTTCTCGGCGGCGACCTTGGCTTCGTCAGCGGATTCGCAGACTTCGCCCCCCGGTACGGCGACGCCATATTTGGCGAGTAATTCTTTCGCCTGATATTCGTGAAGATTCATTTTTGAGTCACTAACGGAAACGCTCCAAGTCAAAATTGGGTAGGAACAGATTTTTCAACAATCGGCCATCTATCGATCCTGAACCGGGGAGAATTTGAGCCCGACGGGGCCGGTGTAATCGCTCTGCGGGCGAATCAGACGATTATCGGAAAGTTGTTCGAGCACCTGCGCCGTCCAGCCGGCGGTTCGGGCGATAGCGAAGACGGGTGTAAAAAGATCGGTTGGGATGCCGAGGGAGTAATAAACAGTGGCGGAATAGAAATCGACGTTCGCGTTGAGGCCTTTTTTCTCCAGCATCAATTCAGCGATACGCTCGCTCATCTGAATCCATTTGGCTTCGCCCAGTTTGCTGCTCAATATTTTGGCCATGCGCTTGAGATGTGGAGCGCGGGGGTCGAGCACCTTGTAAACCCGGTGACCAATCCCCATGATTTTCTTTTTCTGCGCCAGCGCGTCTTCGATGAACGCATCGACCTTGTCCGGAGAACCAATTTCCTGAAGCATCTTGATGACGCCTTCGTTGGCTCCGCCGTGCAGGGGACCTTTCAATGTGCCGATGGCGCTCGTAATGGCCGAATACACATCGCTCAGTGTCGCGATGGTGACGCGCGAGCTGAACGTCGAAGCGTTCATTCCGTGGTCGGCGTGCAAGACATAACACATGTCCAGGGTACTGGTCGCTTCCTCCGATGGTTTTTCGCCATCAATCATATAGAGAAAGTTCGCCGCCTCACCGAGCGTCGGATCGGGTTGAACCACTTTCAAACCCTGCCGGTGTCGGTGAAAAATAGCTGTGACCACCGGAATTTGAGCAATCAACCGCATGCATTGGCGACGCTGTTGATAGAGTGATTGCTCCTCGGCAGTCGTGTCCCAACAGCCCAATGCCGAAATCCCGGTGCGGATAGCGTGCATGGGAGGCGTGTCTTTGGGCAGACGGCAAATGATGTCAATGACACCCTGTGGCAGTTCCCGAAACCCGCGAAGCATTACCGTCATTTCGTCCAATTCGGACTGGTTGGGCAACTTTTCGTGATGCAGGAGGTAAACGACTTCCTCATATGACGCGTTGCCGGCTAATTCATTGATATCGTAACCACAATAAATCAGCACGCCTTCGCCGCCGCGCACATCGCTCAGTTTGCTGCTCGCCGCGACGACACCTTCTAGTCCCTTGGGTGATGAATCTTTACTCATTCGTTCTTTACCTGGCTTTTAATCCTGATTTTTACGTGGGAGGGGAATCTAGGAAACGGGCACGGGAGCGTCAACGGATTTCAGTCACGTGTGATTAATCCAGTTTCTGCGTTAGATGAATGAAGCCGATGGATACAAAAACATTACTTACCGCCTGGATTCAGGGCGAATTCGATTGCTACGGTGACTTCATGGGAAAGTTCGCCAAATCGGGATTCTACGGTGACGGCTGTTGCCGCGAAAGCTGACGCCATAGTCGTAGCAGCTGTGGGCGTACCAGCGAAACTTGGAGCAGTGGTGAAACCCATTCGCGAACGGAAATCTGAGGGATCGACCGCCCAACCACGTCGAGGCACCATTTCTCATTTTAGCGGAGCGCCGATTTGAAATCGGCTTAAACCGCCCGAAAGGAAAGCAGTTTTCGGTGTTGTCAGGTAAAAAGCCGGCTACCAGCCGGCGTTCCGTTGCCAAAATGAGAATTGCTGGAAAGGCAGAGGAGGCATTCAGCAGGCACGCTGCTTCCGCCTTTTGGAGTGGCTTGGGAGTAATCCGAAGCCGTCACTTACGAATTCACGCGCCCCTGCGGGCGTGACGCCCGCGCTTGAGCAGTTCGTCAAGCAAACTGTAACTTATCAAGCTTACGGCGATCCCGTTTGACTGCGACCGATTCATTGGAGTTCTTTGTTGAGCCCGCGGTCAAAGTGAAACCACCGGCACGGTACGACCTTTTGTTCCAGGTGGATCAAAAGGTTGTACACAAATTCACGGCACGATTCATGGAAAGGAGAGCGCACAAACTGCCCTTAAGTGACATCTATTATGACGGACTACACTAAGGTTGAGGCAACTTCCAGCGCCCGATCAGTTGCAAATCATCCACAAAAAACTCCGCCGGGCCGTCAGCGATAAATTCGATGGAAAACAAGTCGGTTTCACTCAGCCGAACCGATGAAAATACGCTGGTGGGCAGGGAAATCGATTTCCATTGGCCGTTCAGTTCTGCCGTAATGGATGCCGATCCAGCTTGCTCACCATCGGTTCGGGCGTTGGAAATCAGTTTGAACCGAGCGGTGGCGTTTTTTCCGGAGGTCTTGAGCCAGATTCTGACACCGTCGGCTGATTGCGTATGAAAATGCCAACCGCGCACTCGCGTTGTTTCGATGGTCACGGATTGTTTGCCGGCAGGGATGCGCACGTGAAGGGCAGCGTCGCCGGAATGAGCCCCGGCCGCGATCGACAATCTTTCGGCATCGGGTTTTGCTTTGGCGAGTTGCCAGGAGTCGGTGCCCTCCTCAAATCCTTCGAGAAAAGGCCAGAAGATTGTTGATGGCTTTTGCAAACCAAGTTTGCCCGGCAAAACGATTCGCATCGGTGAGACCAGCGACTTGCCAGCCGATTCAACGGCGACGAAGTAGATAATCGGGACGCTGAGGTCAGAAGTGGGCAGTTTGGATTCGAATCCGGTGGTCAACTTGCTCATGGGCGTATGACGCCAGTCCCGTGCCGGCCAGTGCCCGGCGTAATCAACGCTGAACCAAAGAGTTGCGATCGCATTCTGTTTTGCGAGAGAGGTTGGCCAGAATGGTGAAATCTCGCCGAGCAGCACTTCCGCTTTCAGCGCTCTAAATGTCTCTAAATCAGGGGGCGCTTTTCGGAAAGCCGACGGGTAGATTCCGGTTTTCGCCAACCAGGCATCCCCCGTGCTCGCGGCTTGGGTGGCCACGCAGGCGAAGGAATAGCCAATCGAAGCGGCGACGGTGAGAATGATGGGACGCAGTGATTTCATGCCTGTTTCCGAGGAAGCTTCTTATGCCAGAATTTGCGCTCGAACTTAATCCGGTTCAAAGGCAGATCGATAATCACGCTTGAGCAACGGATCCTGATCTTCTTTGCGCAAGTAACAATCGCCGCAGACCAGCACGTCGATATCCGTGCCCATGAAACAACGAAAAGCATCCTCAGGAGTGCCGACAATCGGTTCGCCGCGCACGTTGAAGCTCGTGTTGACCAGCACGCCGAAGCCGGTTTGCTTTTTGAATTCCGTCAACAAGGCATGAAAGCGCGGATTGGTCTCGCGATGAACCGTCTGAACGCGGGCCGAGTGATCCACGTGGGTCACGGCTGGTATATCCGAACGAGGTACATTGAGTTTATCGATTCCAAAGAGACGTTTCTCGGCATCGGACATTTCGCGGCGGCGTTCCGCCTTCACATCTGCCACGAGCAGCATGTAAGGGCTGTCGCAATCCAGTTCAAAGTAATCACTCACGTCTTCGCGAAGCACTGCGGGAGCAAATGGACGAAATGACTCGCGGAATTTGACCTTGAGATTCAATAGCGATTGCATACCGGGAGAACGAGCATCTCCGAGAATGGAGCGATTGCCCAACGCACGCGGGCCAAACTCCATCCGTTCCTGAAACCAACCGATTGCCTTGCCCTCATCAAGATCGGTGGCGATTTGAGTGAGTAAGTCCCGTTCATTCCGGACTTCAAACACGGCCTGGGCAAATGTGAGGCGCGATTCGATTTCCGTCTGCTTGAATTCGGGGCCCAGATAGGCGCCCCGCATGGAATCGCCGCGGCCGGAAACTTTTCGTGGTTTTTCACAGTGCAGGTGATACGCCGCCAATGCCGCGCCGAGCGCGCCACCAGCATCCCCGGCGGCCGGTTGAATCCAGATTTTTTTGAACGCGCCATCGCGCAGCAATTTGCCGTTGGCCACGCAATTCAAGGCCACGCCACCGGCCAGGCAGAGGTTTTCCTCGCCGGTTTCCTTCGCAAGAGAGCGCGTGAGTCTAACGATAATTTCTTCGGTGACCGCCTGAAGCGAGGCGGCGATGTCAAAATGGTTCTGCGTAAGCAATTGCTCCGGTTGGCGCCTGGGTTCGCCAAACAGAACATGAAACCGATTGTTCGTCATGGTCAGGCCGGTGCAATAGTTGAAGTAATTCATGTTCAGACGGAACGAGCCATCTGCTTTCACATCGATCAAGTGGTCGAAAATCGTCTGCGTGTAGCGAGGTTCCCCGTACGGAGCGAGGCCCATCACCTTGTACTCACCGGAGTTGACTTTGAATCCCAGATAATATGTGAAGGCCGAGTAGAACAGTCCGAGCGAATGCGGAAAGTGAATTTCCTTCAGAATTGTTAAATCGCGCCCATTACCCACGGCCGCAGAAGTTGTCGCCCACTCGCCGACCCCATCCATGGTCAGCACAGCCGCGCGCTCAAATGGCGAGGGATAGAACGCGCTGGCGGCGTGGCTTTGGTGATGCTCGGTGAAAAGGAGTTTCGTTGACCAATCGGAACGTTCGCCGTGGCGATTGAGTTCCTTGATCAATAGATCTTTCTGGAAGAGTTTTTCGCGCAACCAAATTGGCAGAGCGACGCGGAAGGAGTTGAACCCCCGAGGTGCGAAGGCGGTATAGGTCTCCACGAGACGTTCGAATTTGAGGAAGGGCTTGTCGTAGAAAACAACATGATCCAGTTCGGTGCATTTGATGCCAGCCTCTTTCAGGCAGTATTCGATCGCGTAATGCGGAAAGCGGGAGTCGTGTTTTTTGCGAGTGAGTCGTTCCTCCTGCACGGCGGCAATGATCTCTCCGTCCCGCACGAGGGCGGCAGCGCTATCATGGTAATAGGCGGAGAGACCGAGAATATTCACGCGTGATGTGGAATGGTGGGGCGCAGTTCCCGAGGAGCCCCGGCTGTGGCCTGGTGAATCAAAAAATCGTATAGATGAATGGCAGCATCGGCGACCCCGGCGCGAACACGAGCACGGCACCGAGCGCCACCATCATGAGAATGAGCGGAATCAGCCAGTATTTCTTCCGCTCGCGGAGAAATTGAAGAAACTCTTTGAGGAATTCCATAAATCAAAATTGTTTTGTCATGCTGGTTCGTTCTGCCCCGGGTGTCGTCCGGGGAATCCAGTAACTGTCCGCCGGGGAACTCTTCAGCCGCATCGGATCGGCCCGGAACAGTCGCCTCGCCCATCCGGTCAGGGTGAAGCCTATAAAAAACATCGCTCCGAGAAACAGAGGGCTGACAATCCGATGTAGCAGCAGGCCGAATTCGAGCCAGAGAAAAGCCAGAGGCTTGAGAGTGGGTGGGTGAATGGTGGCAAACGAGAGAAACGCAGTCGAAAGCGCAATCGCCCAGGGGTAGGCTGTGTTGCCCTTAAAGAGAGGAATCAGGCTGATGACTCCAAACACGATGGCGAAAACGAAGCCAAACGTCGCCGGTTTTGAATCAGGTTTCGGCGCAGCGTGCCAATCGTATTTCCCGGCTGTATCCATTTATCGGGCGCGACTGTAGCAGGGCCGCGCCCGGCACGCCAGTGGTAGCTGAAAAGCAGAAAGAAAATTTTGACGATTAGCAGGGCCGGGGTGAATTCCACTTTGCCCATCGTTCAGTTTCCCGATAGCTTCACCGGCCATGAGCATTGCCACCAGGACGGGCGATCGGGGAATGACGGCGTTGATGTATAATCGGCGCGTATCCAAACACCATCCGCGGGTTGAAGCCTACGGAACGGTGGATGAACTCAACTCGGCGCTTGGACTGGCCCGCGCGACTGCCGAACACGATTTTGTAAAAGACAACTTGCTGGCGATTCAGAAAACGCTGGTCAAGTTGATGGGGGAACTGGCGACGGAGACGATCGACCTCAGTCGATACCAGAAGGATGGCTATCAAACGGTCTCACCTGAAATGACGACCGCATTGGACAAGTTGATTGCCGAGATTGAAGGGCAGGATATCACGTATAAAGGCTGGGCAACACCCGGCGGGACCGTTCATTCGGCGGCGCTTGATGTTGCCCGCAGTCTTTGTCGTCGTAGTGAGCGGCGGGTTTGCCAATTAATGGACGACGGCGACCTGCCGAATCAGGAAATCCTGATTTATCTGAACCGTCTCGGTGATTTGCTTTGGCTCTTCGCCCGCTGGGTGGAGACGAAGTGTGGGGTTGAGTTTGATTAGGAATTACAGGACCTGGACGGTAATTGAGAGCGCGAACGCGAGTGACGGGAATTTCCTGGAAGTGAAAACCCGATCACAGACCGAAGCCGGTCGATTGGTGGAGAGTTGGGCGAAGGATTGAGTCGATTGCCAGTGGCAGAACGTTTGTTACACGTCGCACAATTGCGCGGCGTGCCGAAGCGCGGCGATCGGATCTTTCCAGGTGGGGATGAATTCCTGCGCCACGTATCCCTTGTAGTCGATGTCCAGGAGCGCCTGCATGATGGGCGGATAATTAATCTCCTGAGTGTCGTCGAGTTCGGCGCGGCCCGGATTGCCTGCGGTGTGGATATGGGCGATGACGTCCTTGTACTGTCGGATGCGCCGAATGACGTCG
>CALBIE010000328.1 GCA_937893495.1 uncultured Verrucomicrobiales bacterium
CCACGCTGAATGTCATTGAAGGTCTGGTCGGCATTCGACGCATCAGCGACGGCAGGTCGGTGGATGTGCCGGCCAATCATCGCGTGGTCGCGGCGGCGGACGTGGAATTGAATCCAGCGCGCTTACCTGCTCCTGTGCATGCGTGGCAGTCCGATATGGGCAATGGTCCCAAGCGCATGTATGGAAAGTGGCGGCCGGAAGACGGCGAATATGGCGGACGTTTGTTGGCCATTCCGTGGGTCACGGAACAGGACAAGACGATCTATACGGCCGCCATGCCCGTGTCCCGTTCCGAGACGCCCGTGGTTCTGAATCCCACATCCGAAATTCACGTTCATGGGCGACTCAAGAAAGGCAGCCATGTCTTCGTCGGCCTGACCCTGCGCAAACCGACCGGAGAATTCGCCGGGCGTTTTCAGGTGGTCAAAGCGGCGAGCGAGTTCACGGCGGATGAAGAATTCGAAATCGTGCTCCCGCTCCGGAAATTTCAGTTGGATCCGTCCCTGAAGCACGTGCAGGAGGAATTGCCGGCGCGGCCGGACGGAATGGTGATCGACGCGATCTGGTGCCATACGCTCTACAACAATGTGGGGTTGGGCGTGACGCAGTTTGGTGTGTCTGACAGCGAGTAGTCACCTTACGTTTCATGAACGACATCAGATACGCGCTGCGCATCCTGCGCCGAAACCCCGGATTCACCACGGTCTGCGTTCTCACGCTGGCGTTGGGTATTGGCGCAACGACGATTGTGTTCAGCATCGTCAACGGCGTGCTGTTGCAGCCTCTGGGTTATCCCGATTCGCACGAGATCGTGCAAGTGTTCGAAGGTGATGAAAAAGACGGGTTCACCTTCAACTACCAGAATCAGACCTCGCCCCAAAACTTCCTCGATTGGCGGGACAAGAATGCGGTTTTCGAGAGCATTGCGGCCTACGCGAACTTCAAGGAATCGGTCACCCGGAATTTTATCCACACCGGCGGTGATATCCCGCGACGTTTGAACGGCCGATTCGTCTCGACCAACTTTTTCAAGGTCTTCGGAGTGACACCGCTTCTGGGACGCACCTTTGCCCCGAATGAGGAACGTCGCGGCTCTGCCCGTCTTGTGGTGATCAGTCACAATTTCTGGAACCAGGAGTTCAACCAAAACCCGGATGTGATCGGCAAGACCATCACGTTGGAAAACGCCGGCAGGCACACCTACTCCATCATCGGCGTGATGCCACCGGGATTTCGCTATCCGGGCGCCGACGTCTGGGTATCGGTGGCGCACGCTCCGCCCTTCCGCAATTGGGATCGCAAGAACAGCCTCATGGCCCAACGCGGTGGAACGATCATGCGCGTCGTTGCCCGCATCAAGGATGGCGTCTCACTGGAGCGCGCCACCGCCGAAATGAACGCGTTGCACCAGGCGATCTACGAGGAACACAAGGGACTCGAGTTACAAGGGCCGGATTCGGCGATCGGCAAAAACATCGCCCTCGAACCACTGCTCGATTCCGTCGTCTCCGGCGTGCGCCCGTCGCTGATTCTCTTCTCGGGAGCGGTCGCCTTGCTCCTGCTGATCGCCTGCGCGAACGTCGCCAACCTGCTCCTGTCCCGCGCTCTCACCCGCCAACGCGAGATGTCCATTCGCGCCGCGCAAGGCGCGAGCCGCTGGCACCTGATCCGTCAGCTGCTCATTGAAAGCGCCGTGTTGTCGCTCATTGCCGGGATCGCCGGATCCGCCCTGGCCTGGTGGGGCACCAAGATCGTCTTGCAGTTCAGCGCCGGTGCCATTCCGCGCGCGGGTGAAGTCGGCATGGACTGGCGCGTGCTGGTGTTCACCCTGTTGGTCTCAATTGTCACGGGAACGGTTTTCGGTCTCGTCCCCGCGCTCCAGTCTTCCAAGACCAACCTCAACGACGCCTTGCGGGAAGGCGCCAATCGCCTCACCGGCAATCGCACCCAGCACTACATTCGCAACGGCTTCACCGTCACGCAGATTGCGCTTGCACTCGTACTGCTCATCGGCGCCGGCCTGTTGATCCAGAGTTTCAATCGTCTCCAAAGCGTCAATCCCGGTTACGCCGCCAAGGAATTGCTCATCGTCGAAATGAACCTCGCCGGCGCCGCCTACCCGAACCGCGAACAGCGTGTCAACTTCATCAACCGGGCCGTTGAAGAAATGGTTGCCACGCCCGGCGTTGACGCCTGCGCCGCCACGTCGCTGCTGCCCATCCGCGAGGGTTGGCCGCACAACTTCTATCGCAAGGACCAGGGACCTCCGAGCGACAAGTCCCAGTGGAAGAAACTCGGCACACGGGCCGTCGGCCCCGGTTATCATAAGACCTATGGCATCCCGCTTCTACGCGGCCGCGAAATCGACTCGCGCGAGGCCTGGACTTCCGAACGCGTCGTGATGGTCAACCAGGCCTTCGCCAATCTCGAGTATCCGGATGAGGACGTGCTCGACAAGATCCTCAATATCAGCGGCGTCGACTACCGCGTCATCGGTGTCTTCGATGACTTCAAGAACCGGGGCCTCACCAAGAAGGCAGCCCCTGAAGCCAATGTCCCGCTCGCCCAATGGCCGCATGCCGACGCTCTCTCGGTCTTCCTCACCGTTCGCACTGAAAACAATCCCAAAGGCCTTCAACCCATCGTCACGGAAAAGATCCGCAAGCTGAATCCCGACCAGCCACTCAACGGTTTTGTCGTGATGCAGCAATTTGTCGATGCCGGCCGCGCCATTGATCGCTTTCGTTCGCTGCTCATCACCATGTTTGCCCTGGCGGCACTGGTTCTTGCCAGCGTCGGCATCTACGGGGTGGTGTCCTATTCCGTCGCCCAGCGCACCAACGAGATGGGGATCCGCATGGCCTTGGGCGCCCAGCGCGAGGATCTGATGAAACTGATCCTCAAGCAGGGGCTGCAACTCACGCTCCTCGGTGTCGTCATCGGCTTGGCCGGCGGACTGGCGGTCATGCGACTGCTGGCCAGCCAGCTCTACAACATCTCGACCACGGACCCGCTCACCTTCGTGGGCGTGGCCGTCATTCTCGCGGCGGTCGGGATGCTCGCCTGCATTGTCCCGGCCGTTCGCGCCATGCGCGTGAGTCCGATCAACGCCTTGCGCTACGAATGAAGACCCGGAGCACAAAACCTGGACTCGCAGGCTCGTCCCTCCAAGGGCATTCGAAGCCCCCACGGCAAAGGAGGGACGAGCCTGCGAGTCCACGCCCTTCCAAGATGACGGCCCGTTGGGCCGGAAGCTCTTGGCGCATTGCGGGCGCACTGACCCTCATCGTCACATTGACATTCGTTTCCGCTTTTGAGAGACAGATCGCGCCACTCGTCCAGGAGTATTGCATCGATTGCCACGACGCCGACACGAAGACTCCGCTCAATTTTGAAACGCTTGGATTCGATCTGAACACCCCACAAACATTTGCCACGTGGGAGAGAATCTTCGATCGGGTTTCCAACGATGAAATGCCACCTGCAAAGGAGAAGCGTCCCGACAAGAAGCTTTTGAAATCATCACTCGCTTCCTTGCAAAAGGATCTTCACGCCGCCAGTGCTGCTCATCAAGCCCGCTCGGGCCGGGTTTCGATCCGTCGCCTCACCCGCACGGAGTACGAATACACGCTGCACGATCTGCTGGGCATTCATGTGCCGTTGGCCAAGCATCTGCCGCCGGAAAGCGCATCGTCCCGCTTTGACACGATCTCGGATCAGCAGGGCATTTCACCGGTGCATGTTCGCAGCTATCTGGCGGCTGCGGATCTCGCCCTGGATGAGGCGATCAAGCTTGGATCGCGACCGAAGATGGAACCGACGCTGCTGGATTATCGGAACTCCAAATATGTCGCCATGTGGTTCGAGCGGCCGCTGCGCAACGGCGGCGGCACAATCAAGAAGATCGAGGATGCGGTGGTGACATTCGATTCCCGGCCGCATGTGATGCAAAGCGACCACATGGGCTTCCGCTTTCGCGAGTCGGGTCTGTATCGGATCAAGGTGGTGGCGCGTGGGTATCAGGCCAGGACTCCGGTGACGCTGCTCATCATGCGTGGCAGTGAACAGCAAGGCGGGGCGGAACTCATCGGCTCCTTTGATTTGCAGCCGGAAAAGACACGCGAGGTTTCCCTCATCGCCTACTTCACACCGCAGGATTTCATTTATCCGGCGGTCGCCGATCTGGATTCGGACGCGAATGGAAAGGGCATCTTCTCAACCGGAGCCGCTGACTACCGGGGCGAAGGGATCGCCATCCAATCACTCACCGTCCAGGGGCCGCTGGAGGACAAGTGGCCGCCCACGAGCACACGGCAGTTGTTGAAAGGGGTCGGGTTGGTTTCGCGCAGTGACCGAACGTTCGAGCCTCGGGCGCACAAGCCGCCGATGGACCATGTCGCCGAGATTGTTGAAGCACTCGCTCCGCGTGCGTTTCGCCGCCCCGTGATGCCGGACGAACTGGATTCAGTGATCGAACTGGCGAAGCCGTGCCTGGAAAAGGGCGCTGACTTCCTCCATGCGGTTCGCGTTCCGCTTCGCGCGTTGCTCAGCTCGCCGCAGTTCCTCTTTCTTTCCGCTGAACCTGGCAGGCTCGATGATTTCGCGCTGGCCAGCCGGCTTTCCTATTTCCTGTGGAAAAGCATTCCGGACGAGGAACTCCTCCAGCTCGCGCGGGCAAACAAACTCGCTGATCCGAAGACGCTCGCCGGTCAGGTGAACCGGATGCTGGATGACGAAAAGGCGCAGCGCTTCATCCATGATTTTCTCGGCCAGTGGCTCGGCTTGCGCCACATCGATGCGACCACGCCGGATGCGAAGCTTTACCCCGAGTATGACGACGTGCTGCGCCAAGGGATGCTGCGCGAAACCGAATTGTTTTTTCAGTCGTTGATCGCCGACAACCTGCCCGCCCGAAACCTGATCGACAGTGACTTCACCTTTCTCAATCGCCGACTCGCCGGGCACTATGGAATCGGAGGGGGCGAGGACGAGACGTTCCGCAAGGTGAGCCTCCCGGCGGGCGGTCTGCGCGGAGGACTGCTGACTCAGGCCAGCATCCTGAAAGTCACGGCGAACGGAACGGTCACCTCGCCCGTCAAACGCGGTGCCTTCGTGCTGACCAAATTGCTGGGCCAGCCCCCCAATCCGCCTCCGCCAAATATCGGATCCATCGAGCCCGACACGCGCGGAGCGACGACCATCCGCGAGACGCTCGACAAGCACCGGAACGTGGCCAGTTGCGCGAGCTGTCATCGTCGCATTGATCCGCCGGGATTTGCCATGGAGAGCTTCGACCCCATCGGCGGTTATCGCTCGCGCTATCGCTCCACGGGCAAGGGCGACCGGCCCGAACGGAGACTGTTTGGTCGCGCCATTTACGAATACCGCGACGGTCAGCCCGTGGATTGCACAGGGGTCACGGAGGATGGCGTGGCATTCACCGATATCCGCGATTTCAAGAAGCTCCTGCTTGCCCAGGAAACAGCCGTGGCCCGCAACCTCATCTCGGAACTGGTTGTCTATGCGACCGGCGGAGAAATCCAGTTTGCCGACCGGGATGAGGTGGATCGCCTTGTCGCTGCCGTGCGTCCCGACGGTTTCCGCGTGCAGGACATCATTCATCAGGTCGTGCAAAGCCGAATCTTCCGGAATAAATGAAACAGCAAATCGATCGCCGCACCTTTCTTCGCGCCACTGGCGTCTCGCTGGCGTTGCCGTGGCTGGAATGCATGTGTCCGCCGTCAGCGCGTGCCAGTGCCGCATCACCACGCCGGATGGTCTTCATCTGCACGGCGCTCGGATTGCATGCGCCAGCGTTGGTTCCCGCGACGACCGGCGCGGACTACGATGCAACGGAATACCTGTCGCTGCTTTCGGATCATCGGAAGGACTTCACGCTGTTCACCGGTCTGTCCCATCCGGATCAAGGCGGCGAGCATGCCACGCTGATGACGTGGCTGAGCGCGGCGCGGAATCCCGGCAAGGATGGGTTTCGAAATTCGATTTCCATCGATCACTTTGCCGCGGAACAGCTCGGAGCAGTCACGCGGTTTCCCTCCATCAGCCTCAGCAGCGACGGGCCATCCAGCCAGTCCTACACGAGCAGCGGCGTGATGATTCCGGCGGAATCGAGTCCCTCCCGGATGTTTGCCAGCATGTTCTTGCAGGGGAACCCGGAGGAGGTCGCGCGACAGAAGCAGAAGCTGGTGGAAGGCAGGAGCATTCTCGACGAGTTGATGGAACAGACGCGGTCCCTGAGCCGGAACACGAGCGCGGCGGATCGGCAGCGGCTGGATGAATACTTTCAATCCGTCCGCAAAGCGGAAAGGGATCTCCTCGAAGCGGAGGCCTGGATGGACAAACCCAAGCCCAAGGCGGATCAACCGTCACCCACGGACATTCCCGCCAAGGCTGATCTCGTGGGCCGCGTCCGACTGGTGTTGGGGCTGGTGCCATTGATTGTCCAATCCGACTCGTCGCGCATCGTGAGTGTGGTCATCCACGATCATCAGGTCGTGCCGCAGGTGGAGGGTGTGACGAGCGAGCATCACAATCTCTCCCACCACGGCAAGGACCCGGCGAAGATTGATCAACTCATGAAGATCGAGCGCGCCCTGGTCGGCTGCTTCGGCGATCTCCTGGCGCAGTTGAAGCAGAAGCAGGACGCGGGCACCACTCCGGTGCTGACTCTGGACGCCGGCGATTTCACCATGGGGACCCTCTTTTCATGGCTCAACACCAGCGAGACCCCGACCCTGATGCTGA
>CALBIE010000329.1 GCA_937893495.1 uncultured Verrucomicrobiales bacterium
TGACGTCGTTGCTGGAGCCCATCATGATTGTGTTCCTCGCTGTTATTGTCGGTAGTATCGTCATTGCAATGTTCATGCCGCTCATTGTCATGATGGATAAACTTGGCGACGCCTAGGCTTCGCTGGAAAAAAGAATCTTCAAGCAACCCCTCCGGCTTGTCTTTCCGGTGGGGTTGCTTCATTTTCAGACCGCATGACCAATGACGAAGTTTTGGAAATATTCCGCCGGACGGGAGCCTTGCTGGAGGGTCACTTTATTCTCCGGAGCGGATTGCGCAGCCGTCAGTTCTTTCAGTGCGCGCGCGCTTTGGAACACCTGCCGGATGTTGAACAACTTGGCGCGGCATTGGCCGGAAAAATCCGGCACCTGAAACCGGCGACAATTCTCTCGCCGGCCATGGGAGGGCTTGTGATCGGCCAGGAGGTGGCACGGCAACTCGGTTGCCGTTTCGTTTTCGTCGAAAAAGAGGATGGCAAATTAGTCTTGCGTCGCGGATTCAAGTTTTCGACGGATGAGCCAGTTGTCATAGTCGAGGATGTGGTCACCAAGGGTGGCAGGGTCCGCGAGACGATGGACATTGCGGATTCGCACGGCGTTCGCACGCTCGGTGTCGCCATGATTATAGATCGCTCCAATGGAGAGGTGGACCTGCGTGTTCCCACATTCAGTCTGCTTCCGATCCGGGTCGAAGCATTTGAACCGGATCAGCTCCCCGATGACCTCGCGGCAATTCCGGCAGTGAAACCCGGTAGCAATTAGAAATCGAAAAGAACGAATGGAACGCGAAAGCAAACTCCGGCACGTTTCGAAACAGTTTCAGATCTATGGCGAGATCCGCCATGCGGAACTCTGCAAGATCGGCCACATCAACGAAACCTACACAGCCTCGTACGACCAGGGCGGCATCGAAGTCCGTTACGTTCATCAGAAAATCAACAAAAGCGTTTTCAAGAAGCCGGTTCAGGTCATGGATAATGTGATGCGCGTCACGCGGCACATTCGCCGGCATCTGGAGGAAACCGAGGCAGCCGATCTGACGCGGCGAGTTCTGACGGTCGTGCCGACGCGCAGCGGGCGCCCGTTCTGGCGTGATGAAAACGGTGACTACTGGCGGACGTTTGTGTTTATCGAGAATGTGGAGACTTTTGAAGCCGTCGAAACTCCGAAGCAGGCCTACGAGGCCGCCCATGCCTTCGGCTTGTTTCAGCAGCAACTGGTCGATCTGCCGGGGAAACGAATGCATGAAACCATTCCCGATTTTCATAATTCGAGGAAGCGATTCGAAGCCCTTGAAGAAGCGATTGCCGATGACCATTTTGGCCGGGTGCGTTCAGCTGTGCTGGAGATAAAATTTGCACTGAAACACGAAAAGATTGTCGATGTGATTCTCCGGTTGATGTCGCAAGGCCGAATTCCGGAACGAATCACGCATAACGACACCAAGTTCAACAACGTCATGCTGGACGTCAAATCAGGTTCGGCATTGTGCGTCGTCGATCTGGATACAGTCATGCCCGGTTGCGCTCTGTACGACTTTGGTGACATGGTCCGCACCACGACCAGCCCGACGCTTGAAGACGAACCCGATCTGTCGAAAGTTGAAATGCGGCTACCCATGTTCAAGCAACTGGCGCGGGGTTATCTCAATTCGGCCGGCGGTTTTCTCAACAAGACCGAGCGTGCTCACATCGCCTTTTCCGGAAAACTGATCACGTTCACCATCGGTATCCGCTTTCTGACCGATTACCTGAACGGCGACACCTACTTCCGCGTGCATCGTCCGCACCACAACCTCGACCGCAGTCGCACCCAGTTCAAGCTCGTGGAATCCATCGAGCGCAAGGAGGACAAAATGCAGGATTTCGTGGACCAGCTTTGATTGCCCATGGCCTACCAGTCCTTTAAAGAATACATTGATGCGCTGGATGAAGCGGGTGAGCTCATTCGTGTGAACGAGCCCGTTGCGACGGAGTTGGAGATTACCGAACTGGCGGATCGACAGATGAAATCTCCGGGTGGCGGCAAGGCTCTGCTGTTCGAGAAGCCGACCATCAATGGTGAGGTAAGTCCTTTTCCGGTGGCGATTAACACGATGGGTTCGTGGAAACGCATGGCCATGAGTTTGCGGGCCGATTCAGTCGATGCCGTCGCGAAGGAATTGGGCGCACTCATGAAGGCCAAACCACCCACCTCGATGCGCGAGACGATGAAATTGCTGGGAACCGCCATGGACCTTCGCCATGCGAAACCAAAGAGCGTAAAATCAGGACCCTGCAAAGAGGTCATCCATAAAGTTGAGCGTTCGGAGTCGAGTGTTGAGAGCTGGCCCGCCGCTCCGGACTGGATAAGCCCCTCAACCCTTAATCCCCAACCCTCAACTCTACTCAACCTTCCAATTCTGAAATGCTGGCCCTTGGATGGCGGACGTTTTATCACGCTTCCGTGTGTCGTGACGCGTGATCCTGATACTGGCGACCGCAATCTCGGGATGTATCGCATGCAGGTGTACGATGGGCAGAGCACCGGCATGCATTGGCAATTGCAGAAAGTCGCCGCGCGGCACGGGCGGCGTTATTACGAAAAGGGTGAGCGCATGCCAGTTGCGGTTTTTCTCGGCGGCGATCCGGTTTTTCCATTCGCGGCCACGGCGCCCCTGCCAGACGGCCTCGACGAATTCCTTCTGGCCGGTTACCTCCGAAAAAAATCCGTCGAGCTCGTCAAATGTGAGACGAACGACCTCGAAGTTCCCGCCAACGCCGACTTCGTAATCGAGGGTTACGTGGATCCCGTCGAACCGCTGCGCGACGAAGGGCCGTTTGGCGATCACACCGGCTATTACACGTTGCCTGAGCCGTATCCGGTTTTCCACATTACGGCCATCACCCACCGCATAGACGCGATTTATCCCGCCACCATCGTTGGTATTCCGCCGATGGAGGATTTTTATATGGGAGGTGCTTCGGTGAAACTTTTCCTGCCCATCTTCCAGATGAACTTCCCCGAAATCGTGGACATCGCGCTGCCGGCGGAAGGCGTCTTCCACAACCTCGTCTTCGTCAGCATCAAGAAGACCTACCCGATGCAGGCCTACAAAATCATGCACGGCCTCTGGGGCATGGGACAGATGATGTTCAGCAAATACATCGTCGTGGTGGACGATGACGTGAACGTGCACAACACCAGCGAAGTCCTCTTCCGTCTTTGCGCCAACACCGACCCGCAGCGTGACAGCATCTTTACCAAAGGCCCGTCCGACGTGCTCGACCACGCGACGAGCGAAATCGCCAGCGGCAGCAAACTCGGCATTGACGCGACGAAGAAAATGCCGGGCGAAGGCTTCAAACGCCCCTGGCCGCCGCTCATCAAGATGGATGCCGCAGTGAAGGCGAAGGTGGAAAAACTTTTCAACCCGTAGTAGCAGCCGACGTGAGGAGGCTCAAACTCATCCACCCCTGAATCCCAACGGGATTCCGTCCCAAAGCCCAGGGTTGCGAGGCTCGAGCTACCCTGGGAAAACGTCCGAAGAAAATCACAACCCCAACTGGGTTGTGGCCTCTTCACACGCCCGCCAAACAAAAATGGAATGGACGCAACCGCGTTGCGGTTGGAAATGTTTGTTGAACGATGACCCAGGGTAGCTCGTCCCTCGCAACTCTGGGCTGGAGGTCGCAATCCCTTTGGGATTGTTCGCACACAAATGCGATTCCCGTTTCGTGACGTTGTTGAATTTTCGCATCACGTTCGCATGAATCACTTTCACGCTGGCGAACCGCTTCCGATTTGGCATCCTTCCCCCATGCCCCAATCCCTTTCCGCCGTTTACATTCATCTGGTCTTCGCCACCATAGACTGTGGGCCGTTCCTGCGCGACATACCCACACGCGACGCGCTCCACTCGTATCTCGGCGGCGTCTCCAAACAACTCGATTGCCCGCCCATCCTCGTCGGTGGCTTGGAAGACCACGTCCATCTGCTCGCGCGTTTCGGACGCACCCTCACGCAGGCGGAATGGGTGAACGAATTGAAACGCGTCTCGAATCTCTGGCTGAAGGAGGGTGGTCTGGATTATGTCGATTTCGAATGGCAGGATGGCTACGCGGATTTCTCTGTGAGCCAATCGAATCTCGAACAGGTGAAGTAGTACATCGCCGGACAGGAGGAACATCATCGCAAGGTCGGGTTTTAGGATGAGTTGTGCGCGATGTTGAAAAGGCACGGAATCGAATGGGACGAGAAATATGTTTGGGATTGAATGGTCTGCGACAATAGGTTTGCCACAACCGCGTTGCGGTTGAATCCATTTCCGAATCGTGACCCAAGATAGCTCGTGCCTCGCAACCTTGGGCTGGGGGTCGCAATCCCTTTGGGATAGACCCTCCGCGACGCCTGTTGCCCAAGGTATTCGAACGGCAGTATCCGGTCCGACAGCGGTGAATCGTTCGTCACCGCCTCCAGTCACGCCTCGCGCTCTGCCGCCGCGTTGTTCCTCAGCGGGCGGAAACACCACTTGATACGGGCAGCCAGCCATGCGAGTATGGGTCGCCATATCATGAAGACTACAATTGAAATCGCCGACGACCTTTTCGAGAGTGTCCAGCAGGTCGCGCGATCAGAAAAGACGACTTTCCGCTCGTTGACTGAGCAGGGTTTGCGAATCGTGCTCAAGGAAAAGCAGGCCAAGCCTACAAAATGGAGGTGGAAGCCTGTGACATTCAAAGGCGACGGGTTGACTGACGAATTCAAGGATGCCTCCTGGGAAAGGATCCGACATGAAATCTACAAGGGTCACGGCGCATGATTGCGGTTGATACGAATCTGCTGGTTTATTCCTACCGGGAGGATTCAGAATTCCATGCCCGCGCCATGGAACGATTGCGTCCGGTGGTCGAAGGCAGGAGTCCGTGGGCGTTACCATGGCCGTGTGTGCACGAATTCATCGGGGTGGTCACCCATCCGAGCATTTACAAGCCGGCCTCCACTTTGGCGCGGGCCTTGGATTTCCTCGACGCATTGTTCGCGTCGCCTCAGTTGCTTCTGCTGGCTGAAAGCCCCGGCTACTTCGAGAAGCTGCGCAACATTGCCACGGCGGCGCGGCTGAAAGGTCCACGCATCCACGACGCCCGCATTGCCGCGCTTTGTCTGCATAACGGGGTGAGTGAACTTTGGTCGGCGGATCGCGATTTCTCCGCCTTTCCGAAACTCAAAGTGCGCAACCCCTTGATTAAATAATGAAACCGTGCGATGCGTTCAACCGCGCCGCGAGCGGAATTGCCAGGAGCGGCAAACTCGGTATTGACGCGACGAAGAAACTGCCGGGTGAGAGATTCAATCGCCCGTGGCCGCCGCTCATCAATATGGATGAAGCGGTGAAGGCGAAGGTCGCCGCGCTGGTTGGAAACGGCAGTGACAATCCACTCTCTCGCGGATAATCTTGCGATGTCCATATAAGACAACGCCAACCAGCAAACAGCCCATTGCAAGCCCGACGACGGGCGATCCGGCTGATGAACCGCGTCAAAGAAATCTTGTCGGCTCATCCGCACGCCGACCCGGACAACGTACGCCACACGCTGATCTTGCTGGAGCAATCTCCACTGGAACGTCTGCAAAGGAGCTTGATCCGTGGCCGCGCCACTGCCATTTTCAGAAAGTGAACTGAGCTCGTTGCAGATCTTGCTGAGGCGCAATGTGCGGTTCATGGTCGTTGGGCTTTCCGCCGCCACCCTTCAGGGCGCGCGGCCCGAATGCGACCAACTGCCGGAAATCTTCTGCGGTCTCGAGTTGGTGGTTCGTCAGTAAAAACGCGCCCGAATGTTTTCCCGAATCGGGAATGGGTGCGAATGCCACTCCACTCATTGTTGCAGACAAACCGAAGTCGGAAACACATTTCATGGTATTGCTGTTCGACAAAGTGTGCAGGATTCTCTCGGGGCCCACAACTCCACGTCGATAAGCGGGCTGGCTTGCCTGGCTCCCGAACGGGCTGATGGCCACATTCCGTTTGGGATTGGCAAATGTTTCCGCATTTATCATCTTCATCGCATGAGCAATATTCGACTTTTGGTCGGCACGAAGAAGGGCGCGTTCATCCTGACGGCGGATGGCAATCGGAAAAATTGGAAGATCGGTGGTCCGTTGTTCGGCGGTTGGGAGATGTATCACCTCAAGGGGTCGCTGCTCGATCCGAATCGGATTTACGCGTCGCAGACGAGTGGTTGGTTCGGCCAGATCATCCAGCGATCGGATGACGGTGGAAAGACGTGGTCAACGCCCGGTGGCGAAGCAGTGCCGGAGCCGGACACACCGCCCGGTGGCACGAGCAACAAGTTCGTGTATGAAGGCGAAGTGGGTATGCACAAGTTTTACGATGGCTCGCAGCATCCATGGGAGTTCAAGCGCATCTGGCATCTGGAACCGTCGCTGACGGATCCGGACACGGTGTATGCCGGTGCCGAAGATGCGGCGTTGTTCAAGTCGATTAACGGCGGACAAACGTGGCAGGAACTGCCCGCATTGCGCGCTGCCAAAGGACATCTCTGGCAACCCGGTGCCGGGGGCATGGGATTGCACACCATCCTGCTCGATCCGAAAAACGAAAAACGGATTTATATCGCCATTTCGGCGGCTGGAGCATTTCGCACGGACGATGGTGGGCTGACTTGGAAACCCATCAATCGCGGTTTAAAATCACAGTATGAACTGCCCGATCCCGACGCCGAGGTGGGGCATTGCGTGCACCGCATCGCCCTGCACCCGTCACGCCCG
>CALBIE010000330.1 GCA_937893495.1 uncultured Verrucomicrobiales bacterium
AGAGAAAAAGTCTGGTCGGCGCTGGTAACTGGATTTCCATTGTCGGTGGCGCGAATGGTGACGGTATTGGTGCCAGCATCCGTGTCGCCCGGTGTTCCGCTGGCCACTCCGGCGCTTGAGACCAACAACCAGCCGGGGCCGGCGACCTTCGAGAAGGTGATGGTGTTCTGCTCGGTGTCAGTTGCAGTCGCCTGATACGAATAGGTGATGCCGATGGTGCCGGTAGTGACGGCGGTGGACGAGAATGCCGGGGCAGTGTTTGCGGGGGGCGTCGGTTTGCTGCTCGCGTCTCCGGGATTTGTAGGTGTGAAGCCCTGTGGGGAAGTGAAACTGCCACCTGACGTGAAGAGGCCGTTCGGATCTCCGAGTTCGGCGCCATTGGTTGTGAGATCACCGTCTGAATCCTGTGCCGCCAATGTCGCGCTCCAGAATTCGTCCATCGAACCAGGATTGAGCAGCGCATTGACGGCTTCTCCGAAGGCATTCCGAGCTCCGCCGCCGCTGGCACTGACATGGCAGGCTGTGCAATCAAATACCGCGCCGTTGGGAATTTGTGCCGGGCGCCACGGGCGCGCGAAAGCCGCGACTGATGCAATCATCAGCATAAAAACGATGATAGCCCGGAAGAGCCGGCGAATGCCGAATGGGGTTGCGTTGATGGAAAAGGGACCTGACATGTAGGATGCTTCATACATCGTTTCAGTCCATTAGCAATTCCAATATTGCCCCGGTGTGGGCTTTTCCCCACTATTCGCGGCCCTATGGCCAGCGGGCGCAGACAATATCCGTTTCATTTGATCGAACCGAAGTGGCAGGAACAATGGGAGAAGTCCCAGTCGTTCCGCGCCTTTAATCCGGGTGAGGACATCCCGACCGAGCATCCGTTTGCGAAGCGGCATCAGCTCTCCGGTGCGGTGTCGGCCGACCAGTTGCCGCCCAAGTATTACGTCCTCGATATGTTTCCGTATCCATCGGGCGCGGGATTGCACGTCGGGCATCCGGAAGGTTACACGGCGACGGATATTCTCGCGCGGTATCGCCGCTCAAAAGGATTTCACGTACTGCATCCGATGGGTTGGGACGCGTTTGGTTTGCCGGCGGAGCAATACGCCGTGAAGACCGGCCAGCATCCGCGGGTCACGACCGAGCAAAATATTGCCACGTTCAAGCGACAGATCAATTCGCTCGGGTTCAGCTACGACTGGTCGCGCGAGGTGAACACGACCGACCCCGGTTATTTCAAGTGGTCGCAATGGATTTTTCTTCAGCTCTACAACTCGTGGTTCAATCCGGAGACGAACCAGGCGGAGTCCATTGAGACGTTGGTGTACCCTGAAGAATTGCAATGCGATTCCTCCCGTAGCAGCCGACGTAAGGAGGCTCAAGTCTCAACCCCAGACCCCAGACCCGAGCCTCCGGACGCCGATTCGCCCGCCCCGGATCCAACCGATCAGAGCCTCCTCACGTCGGCTGCTACGAGGACAGTTGATGACCTCGATGCGCGCCGCCGCACTTATTGCGATTCGAAGCGCCTGGCCTTCGTAACGGAAGCGCCCGTGTGGTGGTGCGAAGGGTTGGGCACCGTTCTCGCCAATGAGGAAGTGGTCGATGGCAAAAGCGAAGTGGGAGGGCATCCGGTCGTGCGCAAGCCGATGCGTCAATGGATGCTGCGAATCACGGATTACGCCGAACGGTTGCTGAACGATCTCGATACGATTGACTGGAGTCATTCGCTTAAGGAGATGCAACGCAACTGGATTGGCCGGAGCGAGGGCGCGGAAGTGGATTTTCCGATTGCGGACGGGACCGAAAAGATTCGTGTGTTCACCACGCGACCGGACACATTGTTTGGCGCGACGTACATGGTGCTTTCGCCGGAACATCCGCTTGTGGACAAATTGACCACGTCGGGCAAGCGAGATGAAGTGGCAAAATATCGTGAGGTGGTTGCCAAGAAGTCGGATTTGGAACGCACCGAACTGGCGAAGGAGAAGACAGGCGTGTTCACCGGCGCTCATGCTGTGAATCCTGTCAACAACGAGCGGATCCCTATCTGGATCGCCGACTACGTGCTCATCAGCTACGGCACGGGCGCCATCATGGCGGTGCCGGCGCATGACGAACGTGACTTTGAGTTTGCCATCAAATTCGGCCTTCCGATAAGGGCGGTCGTTAAGCCCACGACGGAGTGGTTCATACAAAATGGATCACATCTTATGGTTGATTTGGAGATCGATGGAAATCCGTTAACTTGGACATTCAAGGAATTGGTGGAGGTCGCAAGCAACCGTGATAAATCATTTGAGTCGCGGATGTTGGAAGAGTATTCCAAACGGGTCGCCGAGTTCACCACTGCCTTCGCGGGTTCGAGTATTGCCATAAACTCGGACTTTCTCTCTGGATTGCATACGTCCGATGCCAAGGAAAGAATCACTGTCTGGTTGGAGGAAAAAGGCCTTGGCAGGCGCACCATCAACTACAAATTGCGCGACTGGTTGTTCAGCCGACAGCGGTATTGGGGTGAGCCGTTTCCGATCGTCTGGAAAAAAGACGGGCAGGGGAATCAATTCCACGAAGCGTTGCCGGAGAGTGCGTTGCCGGTGGTGCCGCCGCCGCTGGAGGATTACAAACCGACCGCGACGGGTGAACCTCCTTTGGCGCGCGCGGCGGACTGGGTGAAGTTGCCCGACGGTTCCACCCGCGAACTGAACACGATGCCGCAATGGGCCGGTAGCTGCTGGTATTACCTGCGCTTTCTTGATTCGAAAAACGGACGTGAATTTGTTTCCAAAGAAGCGGAGGAATACTGGATGGGTAGCCGCCGAGGTAACGAGGCGGACTCGCTACCCACCAACAATCCGCCTCCTCACCTCGGCGGCTACGTGAAACCGGGAGTGGATTTATATGTGGGCGGCACGGAGCACGCGGTGCTGCATTTGCTGTACGCGCGGTTCTGGCACAAGGTGCTATACGATCTCGGTCACGTCTCGACGGCCGAGCCGTTTTACAAGCTGGTCAACCAGGGAATCATCCTTGGCGAAGACGGGCAAAAGATGTCCAAGAGCCGCGGCAACGTCATCAATCCCGACGTGATCATCGACGAGTTTGGTGCCGATGCGTTTCGTCTTTATGAGATGTTCATGGGTCCGCTGGAGATGATGAAGCCGTGGAACACGAAGGGTGTGGAAGGCGTGTATCGTTTCCTTGGCAGGGTGTGGCGGCTGTTTGTGGATGACGAGAGTGCGCGGGAATTCGAACAGTCCTGCACGTCGAATCCCGATGGCGCGGGGGAACATCTGGCGACCGTCCGGTTGAGTGCCGCGATTGAAAACGTTGAAGCGACCACCGCGCAATTGAAGACGCTCCACGCGACGATCAAGAAAGTAACGGACGATCTGGAGCATCTGCGGTTCAACACGGCCATTTCGGCGATGATGGTGTTCGTGAACGAGGCGATGACCTGGGAGAAGCAGCCGGCGAAAGTGCTGGCGGAATTTCTCATCCTTTTGCAGCCGTTCGCGCCTCACCTCTCCGAAGAGCTTTGGGGTAAACTTGTTGCCAATGCGAAATGTGGAGTTGGGAATGCGGAGTTGGCGCTGGCCTATCAGCCCTGGCCGGAGCACGACGAATCGCTGCTGGTTGAGGATGAGTTGGAGTTGCCGGTGCAGGTCAACGGCAAGGTGCGCGATCGCATTCGAGTGCCGGCCGATGCCACGGACGATCAAATCGAAAAGTCTGCGCTGGCGGTGGAGAAGGTATTGCCGTTTCTCGAAGGCAAGGAGATCAAGATGGTCAAGATTGTTCCAAAGCGGCTCGTGAATATCGTGGTGAAGTGAGTTCCTGGCGCGCCAGCCTCCGGCTCGGCACGGCTGACATTCTGTCTGCCTGTGAGCCGGGTTTCCGACCTGGCGGGAATCTGATGGAAACCCAAAATGCCGGGCCGGAGGCCGGCGTTCCGCGGTGTGGTTTACGCCTTCGGCAGTGAGTGCGCCGGGGTGCGAAATTTTACCAGGCCAAGAATTCGAAACAAAACGCAAATCCAATAACCGGAATCGATCTCCCAGAAACGCACGGAGAACTTGGGTGAACCGGGATGGTGATGGTGATTGTTCTGAAAGCCTTCCCCAAGCGTGGCCCACGCGACGAGCGTGTTATTGCGTGAGTTATCCGGCAGATCGTAGTTGCGGTAGCCTTTGGCATGACCGAGGGCATTGACCATCCAGCCCTGAAGGGGATGACTCATCATGCCGAGGAAATAGGCAACGGCGACCCACGGATTTTGAAACGGGTAGGCAATGCCGATCCCGATCCCGAGATGGATCAGGTAGGGAAGATGCCAGAGTTTGCGGCGATGGAGCCAACTGACCGGGAACTTCAGGTCTTCGACCACCTGGGCGTATTTCTTGCGTCCATGAATCAAACCCACCAGATTTTTCTCATAGGATCGAAGCTGTCCCATGAACGTGCCAAACAGCCCGAAATTCAAGGGGCTGTGCGGATCGTTCTCGGTGTCCGATTCCGTATGATGCGTCCGGTGCATACACGCCCAGGCTTTCGGGTCGATGCCGGTAAACCACACGCCGGAGCGGATGACAAACGACCGCAGCCAGGGGCGGAGAATGATGGCGTCATGGGCCAGCGCTCGATGATAAAATATCGAGATGTAGATGATGTTAATCAAATACGTGACGGCAAAAACAAGGAGGCATATCAACCAAATCGGCGGCATGATGAATTACTCTTAACGACAACCAACGGGGTAACTATCCTTTCCGGGCATGACGATGTCAAACCATCGCGTTTGGGAAACACTTCTTTCAGTTTGCGAAGGTTTGAGGGGCCGGCTGTGATTGACCGGGTTCGCGTGACGACTCG
>CALBIE010000331.1 GCA_937893495.1 uncultured Verrucomicrobiales bacterium
GAATTGTCGGTCCGAAGAAAACGATTTGATGTAGCAGCCGACGTGAGGAGGCTCTGATTTCTTTTGCCTTAGTTGATGTGAGCCTGCCAACGAACGGGTCGCCTTCGAATGAGAACGCCGGCTCCGGCACGGCGTGGCCCGGTATCGGATCGGAGCGCCGAACTCCAGTTTGGCACATTGCCGCTGCCGATTTGGAAATCGGCGTTCCGGATAATGGAAGGAGGGTTTGATTTCATGGCTTGTTCTTTTTGGATGGTTCGATTCACGCGATCAAGTCGCGAACGACTTCGCCGCGGATATCTGTGAGACGGAAGGCCAAACAGGTATTGGGTTAATCGGGGCATCGCGATGAGTGACTGAAGACGTTTTAGCATTGTCGGGAATTCGAACTCCAGCGGTAAACGTGGAGTGTGGTTTTGAGTTTGGAGCGCGGGCCTTCAGCCCGCAGAGGCTCACGCCAGACAGAGGCGTATCGGGTAATACGGAGGCGTTTCAACGTGGCCGTACTTCTGCGGAATGAATTCCGCGCGCCGGTATGGTTGCACGTCCCGCGAGTTCATACGGATACTTCGTTTCGCCGATGCTTCCATTGGCATACGGGTTTGGGTAGGGTGTGCAGCAACCGAAATGAATATCACCACTCCCGCCAAACTGGTTCTCGCTGCCTTCCTGGGCTTTCAATTAACCGTCGGTGCCGGCGATTGGCCGCAGTTCCTCGGCCCGAATCGAAATGGGATTTCCACTGAGAAGGCACTGCTCGAACAATTACCTGCGGGCGGACCAAAGGAGGTCTGGCGGGTTGACGGCGGGGTTGGCATGTCAGGCCTCGCGATCAGTCGCGGGCGTTTGATCACCATGTTGCATCGGGATGGGCAACAAATGGTCGTGGCGCTTGATGCGACGACTGGGAAGACGCTATGGCAATCGTCGGTGGCCCGGGAGTATCGCAATTCAATGGGCAACGGGCCACGTGCGACGCCGACCATTGTCGGTGATCGGGTATTCGTGTTTACCGGTGAAGGGATTCTGGCCGCACTGAATTTCGCCGACGGCAAAGTAATCTGGACCCGATCGATCACGCGAGAACTGAGCGGGCGTCCGGCGGAATATGGAATGGCGTGTTCGCCGCTCGTCGTAGGCAATCAGGTCATTGTCACGGTCGGGACGCCGCGGGCCACCGTGGTTTCGTGTGACGTCGCGACTGGAAAACAATTGTGGATGGCGGGGAGCGACGCTGGCGGGTATTCATCGCCGGCATTGTTGAAGGTCGGTGGACGCGAACAAGTCGTTGTTCACAGCGGTTCGGCGGTGCTTGGGCTTGCATCACAAACGGGAAAGCAACTCTGGCGTCATCCTTACCGGACCCCGTACGATTGCAATATCGTCACGCCGATCGCGGTGGACGGCAAAGTGTTTGTTTCGTCGGGTGAAGATCACGGCAGCGTCCTGTTGTCGCTCACGTCGGATGGTGGCGGGTTCACCGTCGATGAAGCGTGGAGTTCGCAGGGGCGGCAGAGTGTCTTGCGCGCGGAATGGCAGACACCAATTCTTCTCAACGGGTATCTTTATGGCATGGACAACGTGGGCGGGGCCGGGCCAATCACTCATTTGACCTGCATCAAGGCTGCGACCGGCGAGCGTGCCTGGCAGCAGCCGCGGTTTGGCAAGGGCAACTTCATTTATGCCGACGGGAAACTGTTCATTTCCACCATGCGCGGCGAACTGGTTTTGGTCCGGGCGAACCCCGAGAAGTACGAAGAACTGGGACGCGCCGATGTGTTCGGCGGTTCGCGCCATGCGCCGGCGCTGGCGAACGGCCTGCTTTACCTGCGCGATGATCGAGAGATTGTCTGTCTGGATGTTCGTAAACAATAAACGGAACAGGATTGGTCACCCGCCGTTTGAATCGCGTAGGATCCGGGAAATGCAAATGGGCGGAAACAATTGGTTCAGCGGCTTCCGCAATAGCTTTTCTGCAATCATGAAATCTCGATTTCTCTCTTTGCTTGTTCTTGCATCTTCAATCTGGCTGGGACACGCGGCCGGAGTAGCGGATCAAACCGTCATAGTCGATGACAAGGACGCCGTGAAAAACGGTGATTGGAAAGAGTCGACTTGGAGCCGCGAACGCCACGGCGATTCATATTTGCACGATGATCGGAAGGGCAAGGGGGAGAAGTCGGTTACATTTGTTCCGCGATTGAAGGAATCCGGCGAATACGAGGTTCGCATTTCGTACAGCGCCGTCACCGGTCGGGCGAACAACGTGCCAATCACGATTCGGCGCGGGGACGTGAAGACGGAGGTGAAGTTGGATCAATCCAATCCGCCGAAGATCAGAAATCTCTGGCAGCCGGTCGGCCGATTTCGTTTTGAGAGAGACGCCGACAATGCCGTCGTGATTTCCACGGCCGGCACCATCGGACACGTGATTGCCGATGCGGTCGCCTTCGTGCCGCTCGCCATCGCCGACCGGGATTTGAAGGCGCACTCCGAGTTGGTTGTCGTCAAACCGGAGGTGATTCGTGAGTTCAGCGGCATCTATCCGCATCTGGCATCGTTCAACGAGCACGGGGAATGCGGAACCGGCGCGTTGGTGCCGTGGGCGAATCGATTGTGGTTTGTCAGCTATGCGCCACATATGCCGAGAGGGGGCTCTGACAAATTGTATTCAGTGCACCCGGATCTGACATTGAACATCCATCCGGAGAGCATTGGTGGCACGCCGGCGAATCGGATGATTCACCGCGAGTCGCAGCAATTGTTCATCGGACCGTACGCGATTGGCGCGACCGGTGCGGTGCGGACGATTCCTTACACAAAAATGTTTGGCCGACCGACTGGGAATGCCCGGCATCTGTTTGATCCGGCCGGGAAAATTTATTACGCCTCGATGGAGGAGGGGATTTACGAAGTGGATGTGAAGACGTTGGAAGTAACCGAGCTGTGGCGAGATGAGGCGCTCGGAGGTGGACGAAAAGCGGGACTGCCCGGTTATCACGGCAAGGGACTCTACTCCGGCCAAGGGCGATTGATTTATGCGAACAACGGCGAGCACGGCCGCGAAGCGCAGACGAGGCCGGATGTTCCCTCGGGCGTATTGGCGGAATGGGACGGCAGGGCCGAAGCGTTGAACATCGTGCTCCGCAATCAGTTCACCGAGGTTACGGGACCGGGAGGGATTCACGGTAGCGCCAATCCGGCCACGGATCCGATTTGGAGCGTCGGTTGGGATCATCGCTCGTTGATCCTGATGACCTTGTTTAAGGGCAAATGGCATCGATACCGATTGCCAAAGGCGAGCCATTCCTACGATGGAGCCCACGGTTGGAATACCGAATGGCCGCGCATCCGTGAAATCGGTGAAGGCGACAATCTGTTGATGACGATGCATGGAATGTTCTGGCGCTTCCCGAAAGGCTTTCGCCCAGGCAACACCGGCGGGATTGCGCCTCGTTCGACCTACCTGAAAGTGATCGGCGACTTTTGTCGATGGAATGACAAGGTGGTATTTGGCTGCGATGACACAGCACAGAATGAGTTTCTCAACACCCGCAGAGCCAAGGGGCGGGTCAGCGGTCCGGCGCGCTCGCAGTCGAACCTCTGGTTCGTGACGCCTGATCGCATTGACCGGCTTGGCCCAACGAGTGGGCGCGGAGCGGTGTGGTTGGAAGATGCAGTCAAGGCTGGGGAGACGTCGGACGCGTTCCTCGTCAACGGGTTCGCGCGGAAATCCGTCCACGTGGTGCACGATTCCGGTGCGAACGTCGGATTTGCCTTCGAGGTTGATGAACGCGGAGACGGAAAGTGGCGGCGCGTGCTGAATCATTCCGCGCCGAACGGATATAGTTGGCTGAAACTGCCCAAAGGAATGGATGCCGCATGGGTGCGCGTAACATCCGACACGGATTGCCGGGCGACCGTGTGGTTCGAGTTGCGGAACGAGGATTCACGAAAGGCGGTGAGTGGATCCCAATTTGCCTCGCTGGCACCAATGGATGCAAAGGAAATTCAATTCGGACTGATTCGCGCCGGTCTTCCTGAACAGGGACTTCAACTGCTTGCCACGACGGCGCAAGGCAAAGAAGAGCAGGTGACTGGTTACTACGAGTTGAGTCCCCAATTGAAGTTGGAGCGCGTTGATGATACGGCTCAGATGAAGTGGATGCAGGAGAATGTCGCGATTCCCCGACGCGTCCTGAAAATGGAAAGATCATCCGTTCTTTACGTGGCGGACAACGGGAAACGTTTTCGATTGCCGATTGGAAATCCTGCGTATGTTGGCGACCCACGTTTACAAAGAGTGAGTCGGGAGGTGGCCACCGAACGGGATTTGTTTCAGGCGGCCGGGACGTTCTTTGAACTGCCCGCGCGCAATGCCGGAGGGTTCGGTCGAATTCGCCCGATTGCGACGCATCGGTTTTTCATCAAGGATTATTGTTCGTGGCGCGGGTTGATGGTTTTGACGGGGATCAGTCCGAATGCCGCAAAGGACAATCAACGCGTCATTCGCTCCGAGGACGGCAGGGCGTCAGTCTGGCTTGGAGCCATCGACGATCTCTGGCAATTGGGTAAACCCGTTGGGCGTGGCGGTCCCTGGGATCAGACGAGCGTGACGAAGGGCGAAGCATCCGATCCTTTTCTGATGCGTGGTTATGCCCAAAAGAGCGTGGCGATCTCCCACGATTCCGGAAACGCCGTCGGATTTGAACTACAGGTGGACATCACTGGAACGGGCAATTGGCAGACGTATGGGCGCTATTCGGTAAAAACGAAGGAGGAACTCAAGCATGATTTTCCGACTGCGTTCGAGGCGTACTGGGTGCGGGCGAAGGTGGCCGCCGATTGCCGGGCGACGGTGATGTTTGAGTATCAGTAAAGTTTGAGCAGTCGTCAGTCGGGTTGCCGCTGGTAAGTAAGAGCCGGGCTCTGTGACTCCGGCGCTCAGTGTATTAAAAATTTGAGGCAGGATCGACTGGGTATTCAGTCGAGCGCATCAAGTGTGAAGTCTGGCGTTTGTGGGGAAGTCCGGGAAATGGGCTTGCCAGTCTCACGGCAAGAGCCCGAAGGTAGCCGTCCGAGAGTCGAATCATGTGCTGGATTTTTACCAATAATTTGACCGACCCTCGTGCCTGCCTGAGGTGGGGCGTCCTGCTCTGCATTGGTTCCCTTCTGCTCGTTGGTTGTGCTCATGACACCACGTCATTGACCGGACCGGATTCGGCAATTCTGGAGCGCACGGGCCATTCGATTGCCGGCGAAAGCGACACAGCCGAGCCGTTTCCGCCCGGGGTGACGTTTGAGGACGGTTTGACGGAGGAGGAATGCATTGCGCTGGCGCTTTGGAATCAACCGGACTTTCTCGTCGCGCTTTCCGAGTTGGGTATCAGCCGGGCGAATATTGTTGAGGCGGGACAACTCAAAAATCCTTCGTTGTCGGTCTTGTTCCCCGTCGGGCCAAAGCAGCTTGAGTTTGCGGCGAAGTTTCCGATCGAAGCGCTTTGGTTGCGTCAGCGGCGGATTGAACTGGCGGAATTGGATTATCAACGACTGGCGGAACGGCTTGTGCAGAGTGGCTTGAATGTGCGCCGGGATGTTCAGCTGGCCTTTACGGCTGTCGTTCGGTTGCGCGATGTTTCGGATTTGTTGATTCGGCAGGCTTCGGTCTGGTCAAAAATCGCGGCACTAAAGAAGGAGCAGTTGAACATCGGTTCGATCAGTGAAAGGGAAACCACGCAGGCCGTGGTTGATTCCCTCAAGGCGGCTCAGGCGACTGAACGCGCCCGACAGGATCTCATTGCCGGTGATCAGCGATTGCGCCTGATGGTGGCCTTGGATTTCTGGAAGAAACCAATTGAGTGGATTCATCAGTCAATCGCGGTCGGGGATGAGTTCGATGCGGAATCGTTGATTCCGACGGGTCTGGCCGCGCGACCGGAAATCCGCGCGGCGGAACTGGCGATGGAGGTCAACGGACGCAAGGCCGGATTGGCCAAAAAGGAAATCTATTCCGTGGTGGCGGTGCTGGACGCCAATGGCTCGGGAAGCAATTTCGAAATCGGGCCGGGATTGGATGTCGGGCTTCCGATTTTTAATCGGAACGAAGGGCAAGTCGCGTTGGCTGAGGCCGTGATTAAGCGTGGCATGCGCGAATACGCGGCCGCCCGCACCCGCGTGGTCGGAGAGATTCAAAAGGCCACGCAATCCGTCAATCGCGAGCGGGTCGAGTTGCAATCCATGACCGGGAGCCTGATTCCCGCAACTACTGATTTGGTGAATCAGACGAAGTCTGCCCATGATGCCGGCGCGGTTTCGCTGCTGGAGGTTTTGAAGGCAGAGTTGCAGTTGCTGGAGGCACAGATGCAGGCCATCGACGCGCGAGGGCGGTATCAGGCTGCCCTCGCCGAACTGGAGCACAGCGTCGGGTTGCGGTTGCCTGACATCAAATCAATGCAGACGAACACAAGGACCGGCTTATGAAATGGAACGGGAAACGATATCTGCTGACCGCAGTCTGTTTCGGGCTGACGGGTGTGTCGCAAGCGGCCACGCCCAGCGCGAAGCCAAACTCGAACCTGCCCGCACCGGCGCAGGTGATCAATCCGCCGTACGAGGAAACGCTGGCCAATGTGATTCTGACGTCCAAGGCCGAGCAGCGGCTGGCAATTACCACGGCACCAATCGAGCAACGCAACGTGCCGCGATATCAGCTTTATGGCGGGCAGGTGATGTATCCGTTGGGGCAGGCTGAACCCGGGACGATCGCCGAAGTGCAGCCACCTCAGTCGCCGGCCGCCATCGTCGCCTTGATACAGGCCCAGATCGACGCGGATGCCGCCGTGAGCATCGCGAATGTAGAAATGGAAGCGGGACGCGTGGCACTGGCTCGCGAGGAAAAACTGCTCGCGACGAAGACCGGAACGGTGAAGGCGGTGGACGAGGCAAAGGCCCGTATGGGCAAGGCTGCAGCGGCATTGACCGCCGCTCAGGCTCGACGAAAGTTTCTGGGAGCGTCGATGGGGAATATCAACTTGAAGGGTAAAGTCTGGTTGCGCGTGCCGGTTTACGCGGGGGACGCGGCGCGGCTGGATCGAACGGCGGAAATCCGCGTTACGGAATTGGGTGGCCGGGCGGATGCCCCGGCGATTGCAGGCACCCCGATTCAAGGCGTGCCGACGGCGGGAACAAACGGGGCGACCGTGGATTGGTATTATGAATTCGACAATTCGCAGGGGAAGTATGTGCCCGGTCATCGACTTGCGCTGAAGATTCCGCTCAAAGGACCTGTCGAGACCCTGGTGATTCCCTGGTCATCCGTGCTGCACGATATCCACGGCGGCACGTGGGTGTATGAGCAACTGGCGCCGCAGAAGTATGTTCGGCGTCGGGTCGAAATCAGTTCGGTGCAGAATGGAATCGCATCGTTGAACCGCGGGCCGGCACTCGGAACCAAGGTGGTCACGGCGGGTGCCATTGAGTTGTTCGGAACGGAATTCGGCAACGGAAATTAGGAATCCGTCGATGCTCAACGCCCTCGTAACCACTTCCCTCAAGGCGCGCGCGCTGGTCGTCGCGCTGGCGGGAGCCCTGCTTTATTTCGGCATTCAAACGGTGCGCGACACACCGATGGATGTGTTCCCCGAGTTCGCGCCGCCACTGGTTGAAGTCCAGACGGAGGCGCCGGGGTTGTCGGCCGAAGAGGTGGAAAGCCTCGTGACGGTTCCGCTGGAGAATGCCTTGAACGGCACCTCCTGGCTAAAGACATTGCGCTCCAAATCAGTGCAGGGTCTCTCGGCGGTCGTGTTGATTTTTGAGGGCGACACAGATTTGATGCGCGCCCGTCAACTGGTGCAGGAACGATTGGCGATCGTTCAAAGTCAGCTTCCGACCGTGGCCACGCCGCCCGTTATTCTCTCCCCACTGTCCAGCACGAGTCGCGCGATGAAGATTGGCCTCTCGTCGAATACGCTGACGCAGATGGAATTGTCCGATCTTGCGCTGTGGAAGATTCGGCCGCGCCTCATGGCCGTGCCCGGGGTGGCAAACGTGGCAATCTGGGG
>CALBIE010000332.1 GCA_937893495.1 uncultured Verrucomicrobiales bacterium
AATGTAGATAACCTGTTGATTTGCAACGAGTTACGAATCAGCGACTTTCAGTCGGATGGAATCAAGGCGGCGTTACGTGGCATTCATTCCGGTGAGCGAATCTCTTCGGAAACCCTTGAAATTGTTCTGGTTACAGCACGGTGACGGGCAACAGTGAATAAATCGATGGACAAGACCCTTTCAGACAAATCGCCTTCAGAGCAGGCGGAAGCCGAAAAAATTTGGCAAGTGGCCCAGAAACAGCTCCACGACGTGTTGAATACCAAGACGTATGAGTTGTGGTTCGCGCCGGTGAAGGCGACCGGAATGCAAAACGATCGGATTACCCTGGCGGTAGTGGACGAGTTCTCTGAGGTCTGGCTGAAAAACAATTACCTCGATATTCTTCGCAAAGCGCTGGCCCATGCCTCTGGTCGGGAACTTGACGTGGAATTCGCTCCTGTTCCATCGATGGGGGGTGACCGGAATAAGTTGAGTCCCGACACCACTCGTGAACCCCGGAAACGATCATCGACGAAACCATCTGGCAATGGCGCGCCGAATCCGGACGGTGCTCCGTCGTTTAATCCGCGTTACACATTTGATACGTTCGTCGTCGGTAACAACGAATTCGCCCAGCGGGCAGCGCTGGCAGTGGCGCAAAACCCGGGCAAGTCCTACAATCCGCTTTTTATCTTCGGTGGCGTTGGACTTGGTAAAACTCACTTGTTACATGCCGTTGGGCATCAGGTAACCACTCAAAAGAAACATGCGCGGGTCGCTTACGTTTCCTGTGAAAAGTTTACGAACGAATTCATTGATGGCATTCAGAACAACGCGCTTGTGCCATTTCGCCGTAAATACCGTAACACGGATGTTCTGCTGATTGACGATGTGCAGTTCCTCGCCGGCAAAGAACGAATACAGGAAGAATTCTTTCACACCTTCAATGCCTTGCACGATGCCCACAAACAAATCGTGTTGGCCTGTGATCGGCCGGCGGGCGAAATCCAGGGACTCGAGGATCGTCTGGTTTCCCGCTTTGTCTGGGGATTGACGACCGATCTGCAGCCGCCAGATATTGAAACGCGACTGGCGATTTTGCAGAAAAAGGCGCTCGTGATGAATTGCGAGTTGCCGGAAGGCATCGCGAATTTTCTCGCGCAGCGGATTCGCAACAACATACGCCGACTGGAAGGCGCGTTGATTCGAATTATTTCCTATTCATCGCTGACCGGCAAACCGCTGACGCAGGCGACGGTAGAGGAATTGTTGAAAGACGTGCTGGAAGAGGAATCCCAACTCGCCGTCACCATTGACGTCATTCAAAAGCGAGTTGCCGAGCATTTTGACATTCGTTTGGCGGATATGACCAGCAAGCGTCGGCCGGAACACATCGCTTTTCCCCGCCAAATCGCCATGCATCTGGCGCGTCAATTGACGGGGAACTCGCTCGCCTCCATTGGCGAAGCGTTTGGTGGGCGCGATCATGGCACGGTATTGCACGCGTGCCGGCTGGTGAAGGATCGCATGGAAATTGATTCTGGCGTTCGCAGTACGGTTAACATGCTGGAACGTCGAGTTCGCCAATAAAAACTGTCTGGGCCGCGTGGAACCGAGCCAGAGGCCTGCCGTGGGATGGCAGGCCTTTTTTCTGCGCGAAGTAATGGTCGTTTTCTGCGGTTTAAATTGAAAACACCCCGTCGTTGCAGGTGGTGTTTTCCGTGAAGCGGCACTTCAGTCAATCGACCGGGTAGTCCAGAGCGGGGGCGTCAGGCGTTCTGCTCATCCTCAAGCGACTCCAGTACTTCGGGGTCGCGAACATCTACCCAGCGTCCGGCGATTTCGAGTCCGGCAAGGCGGTGCTTTTCTTTCAGAAGCCCGGTGATCGCGTCGGTGAGTTCGTATTCGCCGCGGGGTGATTTTTCCAAGCGGGCAGTGAAATCAAACAATACCGGTTTGAAAATGTAGATGCCAGCGTTGTACCACGCGGTTTCGCCGTCCTTGAGCCAGCCGTCGGTCTTCAATTGCTCTACCTGTTCAGCGGTCGGTTTTTCGACGAGGTGTTGCAGGCAGAAGTCTTCATCAAAAAACAGAATGCCGCCCTTCGTTACGTCTTCGCTGCCCGTTACCGTTAACACACCTGAAAAATCGCCCTCGTTGAATCGCTTGACCATTCCCGCATAGGTATCGGGTTTCACAAGAATGTCTCCGTAAGTCAGCAGAAACGCGTCATCGCCGATAAACTCCTTCGCCATTTCGGGAGCTTTGCCGGTGCCGTCTTGAACTAACTGCCGGGCATAAGTGATTTTTGCGCCAAACGCCGAGCCATCGCCAAAATGTCCTTCCACCACTTCGGCTTTCCAACCGGTGATGATGCAAAATTCCGTGATGCCTGTGCTCAGCAATCCGTCGATGATATGGCCGAGAATGGGTTTGCCCTGCACCTTGAGCATGGGTTTCGGGATATCCTCGGTAAGCTCCCGCATGCGGGTGCCCTTTCCGGCGGCAAGAATGACTGCTTTCATGATAATTGGTTGAACCGCCAAGACGCCAAGGGCACCAGGGCTAGGTCAGGATGATTCTTTTGATTCCTTCTTTCAGGGTTCGAAGATTGAAGTTGATCAACAATCCAAGTTCTAGTCCGGTCATTTTGAGATATGAAAATACTTGGGCCTGATGAATCGGAGCAATTGTTTCAACGGCCTTCAGTTCCACGATTAGATTGTCCCCGACCAGAAAGTCTAGTCTGGCGATGCCAATTTTTCTACCCCGGTAATCAACTGAAATCTCGTGCTGCCGCGCATATTTGATTTCGCACCGATCGAACTCGACTGCCAATGCCTCTTCGTAAATGGACTCCAGGTAACCCGGTCCAAGTCGACGATGAACCTCAATTGCGGCACCGATGACGCGATGCGCCAACTCGTCCTGCTCTTTTGTCGGCTCAGTCATTCTGGTGCCTTGGCGGTTCATTTTTCAGGCCCCGTATTTATCGAACATTTTCGCGTTGGCCTGCATCAGGCGAATGAGAAATTTCGCGTCAAACACGCCGAGCGAACCCAGATTCGAACCCGTCTCGGTAAATCTATCCAGCTTGTCCGAACCGCTGCACGTCGAGTGAATCAACACCGGTTGCGGATGCCAGGAGTGCGAGGCCATTGAGCACGGGGTCGAGTGATCGCCGGTGATTACGAGCACGTCCGGCTTCTTTGCGAGCAACCTGGGCAAGGCCTGATCAAACTCCTCGATTGCCTTGACCTTTGCCGCGAAGTCGCCGTCTTCGCCTGCTTTGTCCGTATTTTTGTAGTGGATGAAGAAATAGTCGTAGTTATCGTACTCCTTCTGAAACGCATCGAACTGTTCGGCAATCGTTTGCGGCCCCTCAATTTTGGTCATCCCGACCAATTGCGAGAGACCTTTGTACATCGGGTAAACCGCAATCGCGGCCGCCTTGAGCTGGTAGCGTTCTTCGAACGTCGGAATTTTTGGCTGGTGGGCAATACCGCGCATCAGGAAGGCATTGGCCGGCTTCTCGTTCTTCAGGATGGGCAAGGCCTTCTTGTAAAACTCAGCGATCAATTTCGCCGTCTTTTTCTGCTTTGCCGACTTGCTGTCGATCGGTTTGACCGTCGGAATCGCAAGCCCTTCCCGATTCGGGTCGGCATCAGTCACTGGACCTTCCATTCCTTTCCCGCGGAAAATGATGACGAAGCGATGCTCCTTGCCCGGCTCGATGATGACCTGAGTGTCGCCGATCTTTTTGATCTTCGTGGACAGTAACGCGCAGAGTTCTTCGCACTTCTTCGTGGGAATTCGACCGGCCCGCCGATCCGTCACAATCCCCTTGGCGTTCACCGTGCAGAAATTTGCCCGCGCGGCGACATCGCCAGCTTTGAGCGTCAGACCCAGCCCAAGGGCCTCAATGACTCCGCGGCCGACCTTATACTCAATCGGATCATAGCCGAATAACCCGAGATGACCGGGCCCGCTGCCCGGGGTGATTCCCGGTGCAACCGGAGTCAAGCGACCCTGGGCGCAACCACTTTGCACCAGTTTATCGAGGTTGGGGGTATCAGCCATTTCGAGCGGCGTCATATTGCGCTGTTCCGGTGTGGCGATATCGCCGAGACCGTCCAGAACAACCAACGCCAGCTTGGCGCCTGTCTTGATGGTCAGGTCCGAGTAAAGATTGTCGAGGCTCATGGTTTCAGTGTCAGATACTGTTTTTCGATTCGATTTCAGGGTTCCGTGGCGAATAACCGGCCGGGACCGGAAGTCACGGGCGCGGATAATGGGTGCAACGGCCGCGCAGCGTCAACGGGTTTTGGCTGTTCACCCCGAGGTTCGTTTTGTCCGGAAATCAGTAAATGCGCTTGCTTGCCGATAATTATCGGGCGCGTCAGAATCACCCGGCATTTATGACAGAACCCGTCGCAACCTGCTCAGATCCCAATCGAACATTCGAGACGGCGTTCGAACAGGCTCCCATTGGCATGGCGCATGTGGGGCTGGACGGGTCAATTCTGCGGGTGAACCAATACCTCACCGATTTCTTCCGATGCTCGCCTGAGAATTTCGAACGCGTCCTGTCCGAACAGCTCGGGCCCGATGGATTACGGATCGATGCCGAGTCAGAGGGGCGATTGCTGCGTGATGAGCGGAAATCATACTCACTCACGAGACTCTTCACACGCGATGACGGCGAACGAGTCTGGATACGCCTCACAGTGTCAGTGGTGCGGGATGAAAATGGCGAACCCTGGTATTTTCTCAGTATTGTTGAAGATGTCACCGCGCGCCGAGCCGCGGAGTCTCAATTGCGCGAAGCGCTGGACATGCTCGAGCGTCGGGTTCTCGAGCGTAGCGTCACGTTGTCCTCGACGACGGAACGACTGCGCTACCTCGATGCCCGACAACGCGCGATGCTCAACGCGTTGCCGGATCTCATTTTCCTCAATACCCGCGAAGGTGAGTACGTGGATTACCACGCATCAAACCCGGAATTGTTGATCGTTCCCGCCCGCGAATTTCTCGGGCTCAAGATTGTGGATGTGTTGCCCACTGCGTTGGCGTCCTCACTGATGGAATGCTTTGGGGAAACCTTGCGAACGGGTGAACCTGCCACGGTCGAATATCCGCTTCGGTTGCACAATGAGGACCGATTTTTTGAAGCGCGCGTGGTCGCGTGTGATGACGACAAGATACTCACCATCGTCCGCGATATCACCGATCGGAAGCAGGCGGAGGAGAGCGTCCGCGCTTCGTTGCGGGAGAAGGAAGTGTTGCTGAAGGAGATTCATCATCGGGTGAAGAACAATCTACAGATTATTACCAGCCTCCATCGGCTTCAGATACGACAGACGACGAATGACGAAGTGCGACAACTGCTGCTGGAGAGCGAATCGAGAGTTCGCACCATGGCCCTCATCCATGAGAATCTCTACCAGTCGAAGGATTTGGAACTGGTCGAGCTTTCCCATTATGTGAACAATCTGGTGCGGATGATCTTTCGATCCTTTGGCGAGCCTGCGCGCAAAGTGAAACTGGTGCAGGAGATTGACGGTTACCGGGTTGATTTCGACACCGCGATCCCGATCGGATTGATCGTCAATGAATTGGTTTCCAACGCGTTGAAATATGCGTTCGCGGGAAAATCGGATGGCGTCATCGCCGTTCGCTTCGGGAAATGCGATGGCGGCCGGTGGAAACTGGAGGTGTCCGATGATGGTCCCGGTTTGCCGGCGGACATTGACACGCTGAAGGCACGGAGCCTGGGCTTGCGTCTGGTCCGAATTCTGGCGAAGCAACTGGGCGGGGACCTGTCGGTCAGTTCGGATGGAGGGGCGCGGTTTGAGTTGGTTTTTCCTTCGAAAGGCAGTAGTCTGAAACCCGAATGACCGGCGCACGAATACTGATCGCGGAGGACGAGGCGGTCGTGGCTGAGCATCAGCCCGACCTCGTCATAATGGACATTCGATTGGAGGGTGAAATGGACGGGATCGAGGCCGCCGCGTTGATTCGCGAACGCTTTCAGACCCCGGTGATTTATCTCTCGGCGTATGGCTACGGTGAAACGCTTGATCGGGCCAAAGAGACCGAGCCTTATGCCTTCATCAACAAGCCTTTCGACGAGCGTGAACTGATTGTCAATATTCACACAGCGCTCTATCGCTATCACGCCGGTCGGGAATTGGACCTGTTGAGCCAGCAATTACAGACTGCTCTCAAGCAGATTGCGACCCTGCGCCAGCTCATTCCCATGTGTGGTACCTGCAAAAGGGTGCGCGTCGATGAGGGCTACTGGCAGGAATTGGAGGTGTTCCTGGCCGAGCGCGCCGGCATTCGGCTGACGCATGGATATTGCCCTGCCTGTTCCGATCGTATTCTCAAGGAATTCGAGAACGACTTTCATCCTCCTGGCGCGCGGATGAGCATCAATCCCGCCGATGATCCGAAACCGTTCGAGCCAGGGCGGGTTGTCCCCGATCAACCGAACACTCTTAACTGATGAAGGCCAGGATACTCATTGTCGAAGACGAAGCCATTGTCGCCGAAGACATCCGGGATCGACTCACTCATCTCGGTTACGATGTTATCGAGCCCGTCGCCACAGGCGAAGAGGCGCTCGCGGTGGTTGCTGATCGACGCCCAAGCCTGGTCATGATGGCATCGGCGTCCAAAACGTATAGGAGATTGAGGGCCAAGCAAAGGCGTATAGAA